>JAAUTZ010000065.1:0-4804 GCA_012031225.1 Chloroflexaceae bacterium | reverse complement strand
GCAAGAGTTGAGCGGCTTGGCCGGCATTGCCACCAACACGACCGACCTACAGCAAGCTGAATTTGCCCGCCAACAGACGGAGCAACGCTATGCAGCCATCATCAATGATGAGACGGATCTGGTGTGTTGCTTCAACTTTGACTATCAGATCACATTTGTGACACAGGGCTTTTGCAGCTTATTTGATCAGCCCAAAGTAGCGATGCTGGGAATATCTATCTTCGACTACATCCCCAGCGATCAGCACGCTGATCTGCAAGCCGCGCTGCAAGCGATCACGCTGCACGCGCCGAGCTTTGAGTATGACTTTCTCGGTGTGGATGTGCAGAACAATCCGGTTTGGCGACGCTGGCTCGTCAGCGGCACTTTCGATGCAGCTGGACAGATTAGCGAATACCAGTGTGTGGGCCAAGATTTCAGCGAACGCCTGTTTATCGAACGCCAGCTCGCCCTCCAGACGCAGCGGGCCGCGGCCCTCGCGCGCTCCGCGGCCCTCTTGAACACCACGATCAACCTCGCCGATGTGCTTGATCTGATCGCGCACGAGCTGTCGTCCACGCTGAACATCCCCATCGTCATTGTCTATCTCTATGATCCTGCCCAGCATGCTTCAGTCTATGCCCATAGCGTCGGCTTGGATGCAACCCAGCTGGCGTTGGTGCGTGCGATCCCGTTCAACCTGATGCGCCTGCGTAATGAGTTTCGTACCGGCATTCAAATCTTCGCCAACCCGCTGGCGGAAACGTGGATGGGCAATCATCCGCTGCATGCGCTGCTCGGTGCAACCCGCTTGATCACCGTGGAGTTGTTCCGGCAACAAGAGTACATTGGAACTTTTGCCCTTATCTCAACTGACTCCGCGCCCGACCTCGATCACGAGGAGCAGGTGTTGCTGCGCGGTATCGCTGATCTGGCAGCGCAGGCGATAGCCAACGCCCAGCTGTTTACGGCGATCCAGCAGCTGGCCACCCACGATGCCCTGACCGGGCTGTACAATCGCCGTTACATCATCGAGCAGGGCGCACACGCGCTCACGGCTTTGGCGGCGGTGCAGCAGGCGCAGCCTACGCCCATCGAAGAGCCGGCTGAACTGTATGTCGGGTTAATCTACCTCGACCTTGACCGGTTCAAGCAGATCAACGATACGCTCGGACACGACGTAGGCGATGTAACGCTGCGGCAGATCGCGCAGGAGTTGCAGCAGGCAACCCCCGCCGACGCGGTGCTGGGGCGCATGGGCGGCGATGAGTTTGCGGTGCTCCTGCCGCATACCACCAAAAACCACGCGGCGAGTGTGGCTCGCCACATCCTCAATACCGTCAACCGGGTCTACACGATTGATAGCCACCAACTCACGCTCGGTGGGAGCATCGGGTTGGTACTAGAGCACAACCCTGAGACGGATTTTGTGCAGATGCTGACGAGTGCCGATATTGCGATGTACCGCGCCAAACGTAGTGGTGGCGGGACTCGGCTCTATGACAGCGAGTTGCACAATGAAGTGATCCGCAGTGTGCAGCTTGCCCACGATCTGCAACATGCGCTAGAGGGTGACGAATTGTTGATCTACTACCAGCCGATTGTCAACATTGCCCAGCAGAGCGTGGCGGTGGTCGAAGCCCTGTTGCGCTGGCAACACCCCACGTATGGCCTGCTTTCGCCGGGCGTGTTCCTACCGGTTGCCGAAGAGCACGGCTTGATGCAGCAGCTTGATCTCTATGTGATTGAGCGGGTGCTCCACGAAGCGTCGCAGTGGTGGCTGGCGGGGCGCAGGGTGGGTGTGACAATCAACCTGAGTATCTCGTCTATCTTTCGCCCCGACCTGCCGGTGTGGATCAGCCACGCCCTCCGGGATTGTCACTTGCCCATGCAAGAGGTCATCTTTGAGCTATCTGAGCGCACCGTGTTGGATGATTTCGCCGACATTCAACGCACCCTGAATGCGCTGAAGCAACTGGGAGTACGGATTGCACTGGATGATTTCGGTAGTGGCTTCGGCTCGTTGGCCTACATCCAGCATTTGCCGCTGGATATGGTCAAGATTGACCGCGACTTCACCTGCACGATTGGGCACGATCCGCGCGCGGAGACAATCCTCCACACCATGATTGGCTTGAGCAATAGCTTAGATTTGCTCACGGTTGTTGAAGGAGTTGAGACTACAGCCCAACTCAATTGGCTGGCACAGGCCGGTTGTGTCTTTGTGCAGGGCTTCCTCACTGGGCGGCCAATGCCCCTTGCCGCAGTGGATTGGGGGCAGTAGGTGCTTACAGTGCTACAATACCGCGCAGGATCACAGTGCCCCAGCGTGGGGTTGGGGTGGTGGGCAACAGATACGAGGAGCGCATGAGCCACGAGAAGCTATGGGGTGGACGGTTTGCTGAGCATGTTGCGCCTGATATGGCTGCATTCAATGATAGTTTCCCGTTTGATCGGCGGCTATATGCCGAAGATGTGCAAGGCAGCATCGTGTGGGCGCAGGCCCTCGGCGCGGCGGGCTTGCTCACGGCAGCCGAAAGTGCCGCATTGGAAACGGGCCTCACGCAGGTACACGCCGAGTTTGCGGCGGGTAGCTTTGGGCCGCACCTCAGCGATGAGGATATTCACACGGCGGTTGAGCGGCGGCTGGGTGAATTGGTCGGGGCGGTAGCCCGCAAGCTGCACACTGGCCGCTCGCGCAACGATCAGGTTGCTACCGATCTGCGCCTGTATTGCCGCACCGCCGCCGCCCAACTCGATACGCAGCTGCACCACCTGCAAGCGGCACTCGTGCAGCAAGCCGCGCAGCATACGGCGACGCTGATGCCCGGCTACACCCACCTGCAACGAGCCCAGCCGATCACCTTTGGGCACTGGTGCTTGGCCTATGTCGAGATGCTAGCGCGGGATCGCAGCCGCCTTGCCGATGCCACCCACCGCCTGAATGTGCTGCCGCTAGGGGCGGGCGCACTGGCGGGCAACAGCATGGGCGTGGATCGGGCGCAGTTGGCGGCGGCACTCGGCTTTGCGGCGATCAGCGAGAACTCGCTCGATGCTGTATCAGATCGGGATTTTGTGGCCGAGTTGCTGTTTATCGCCGCCTTGATTGGCGTGCATCTCAGCCGCATGGCCGAAGACCTGATCCTCTACAGCAGCAGCGAATTCGGCTTCATCGAGCTAGCGGATGCCTACAGCACCGGCTCGAGCCTGATGCCGCAGAAGAAGAACCCCGATAGCATGGAGCTATTGCGGGGCAAAAGTGGGCGGCTCACGGGCAACCTGCTGGCGATCTTGATGGTCTTGAAGGGCTTGCCGCTAGCCTACAACAAAGATATGCAAGAGGATAAAGAGCCACTCTTTGATAGCCTCGACACGCTCGCGTTAGGCTTGCGCGTGGCAGCGGCGGCAATCGCTACGTTGCACGTCAATGCCGAGCGGATGCACGCCGCGCTCGATAGTGCCATGCTTGCCACCGATCTCGCGGATGTATTGGTGCGGCAAGGCGTGCCCTTCCGCGAGGCACACGGCAAGGTGGGGCAACTGGTACGGCGAGCATTGGCACTCGGCGTAGCCCTCCCCGATCTGCCGCTCGCCGACATACAGGCGGTGCAGCCCGATCTGGATGCGGCGCAGGTGCGGGCCGTGTTTGATCTGGCCCAGAGTGTCGCCCACAAGGACAGTCGCGGTGGCACGGCTCCGGCGCAGGTGGCCGCGCAGGTGGCCCGCTGGCAGGTGGCCTTGGGCGGCTAGTGCATGTGCTATACTTGGCTTGCGAGGATTGACCCGTAAGTGATGAGGAGCTAGCCTTATGCAGCAGCCCGATCCGTTGATTGGTAGACGGCTCAAACAGTATGAGATACAGGCGGTAATTGGACGTGGCGGTATGGCTAGTGTCTACCGCGCTTTCGACCACCACCTCCGCCGCGCAGTTGCGATCAAGGTGCTGCTGCCGAGCGTGGCCCAGCTACCCGGCTTTCTGGATCGCTTCCGCCAAGAAGCGCAGCTGATCGCCCGCCTGAACCACCCCAACATCATCCAGATTTATGATATAGATACGGACCCCAGTGGCATAAGCTACATTGTCGAGCAGTTGCTCGCTGGGCCCAATCTGGCGCAGCTGATCCAGACGGTGGTTTCACGCGGGCAACAGTTCACCCCAAATGAGGTACTGGTGATTGGGCAGCAAGTGGCGGGTGCGCTCGATGCGGCCCATCAAGCGGGTATTATCCACCGCGACGTGAAGCCCGACAACGTGATCCGCGACAGCGACGGACGCTACGTGCTGACCGATTTCGGGATTGCCCGCCAGATGGATGCCAATACCAACTTGACCGAAGCGGGCATGATCATCGGCTCGCCGGAGTATATGGCTCCTGAACAGGCGCAAGGCTTGCCGCTTTCGCCCGCCACCGATGTGTATGCGCTGGCGATTGTGCTGTATGAGATGATCGCTGGACGGGTTCCCTTCCGCAGCACCACCCCGATCCAAGCGGTGGTAGATCATGTGCAGACCCCGCCCCCGCCGCCCTCCACCTACCGCGCCGATCTGCCGCCGCTCGTTGATCTAGTGTTTCAGCGTGCGCTCACCAAAGATCCCCAGCAACGTTACCCCAGCACGCTGGCCTTTGTCGAGGATTTGCGCCGAGCGTGGCTGGGGGTTGGGCAGGTGCAAGGGGCGGCGGGCATGCCCACCATCCCTGTCCCGCCGCTGGGTGGGCCCACGCCGCCGCCAGCAGCGTTGCACGATCAGCCGACACAGGTGTGGTCGCAGGCTCCCGCTCGCCCTATCCCCCCGGCTGCCTACCCGCCGCCCCCGCCGCCCCCG
>JAAUTZ010000170.1 GCA_012031225.1 Chloroflexaceae bacterium | reverse complement strand
CACTCGAACACATTGCCCGCCATGTCTGCCGCCCCGCACGCCGCCGCCCCTGCCACGCACACCCCTACGGGGGCCGCCGCACCAAGGTTGTTGCCCTGTGCATCCGCGAAGATCGCGTGGTCGGCATTTGGTTCGGGCGTATCGCCCCACGGGTACATCCGGCGGTTGCCCCGCCCGTCGTAGGCGGCCGCCACTTCCCACTCCGCTTCCGTCGGCAGGCGGATTTCGTACCCCTCCGGCAGTGCGCCTGCAAGCTGCTGCGTCAGCCACGCACAGAAGTCGCGGCACATGAACCACGTCACAGCAACAACAGGCTGGTTGAGGGTATTGGAGCGGCTCTCATCCGCAGCGTAGGATGGCTCGCCCCCAGCATCCACCCACGCCTGCCACTGCGCGTTCGTGATCGGGGTGCGGGCGATCCAGTACTGCGGCAGCGCGTGCGGCACGGCGGGGCGGTCGGGTTGGTTCTTCACATCCTCGCCCCACCCGCCCACGGCGTAGGTTCCGTCGGGGATGTAACAGAAGTAGCCGGTGGGCTGCCCGAAGGTGCGGCTGCGCTGCGCCAGTTCTGCCTGCCACTGCGCAGGGTCCGTGGGCGATGCGCGGGTTCACACGTCGTTCCGAAGACAATCTTCGGATCGGGGTGTACCACGTTGGTACGTCCGCCTGCCTCTATGGACAGACCAGCGTACTGTTCTGGCACACCCCGACCTCGCACGTTCGTTGGACTGGCAGGTACGAACGATGGATAACTACCTGCCGCTTAGCGTGCCCGCACCACTAGCGGGAGGTAAACGCGCTGCCCTTGCGGCATCGGCGTAGGATTGGATTGGTCAATGCTCAGACTGCACCCGGTTGTAGCAACCGCAATGACTGTCGCGTCACTGCTCCCTAACAGAACGTCTCCAAACCTTACCGTATACATACCCGCAGCCGGTGCCCGCACCTTGATCCGCCCCAGTTCGCCGCTGCCTGATGCTCCTGCAAGCTCACCCTGCTGCGATATTGTGAGCACATAGCGACCATTCTGTGCGCTGTTCTCCACCACAATATCGGACTGGACAAACTGCCCTAGTGTCCATTGGCTCTCGCCGAGCGTAAGCTGTGGGCTACTTTGGAGTTCCACACTGTAGCCATACAAATCACTCACGTTGGTCACTTCGAGAATCAGCGTGGCTTCGCCATTGTTGGCTGGCTCCATCCGGCAGCTTACCGTAGCTGGAGTCTGTGCCGGCAGTGCGATTACTGTCGCTTGCTGTGCCGGATCGCTAAGGGCTTGGCGTGGATCAAACGGCTGGAAGCGACTGCGGCGAAAGTTTGCCTGTGTGATGGTCAGATCGGGCAAATCTACTACACCGTTCTGGTTCAGATCGGCGCAAGCTGCCTCACCCGGTGCGCGGTTGAAGAGCCGCCCGATGGTAATGACATCGAGAATGTTGATCTGATCGTTGTCATCAATATCACCGCCGAGGAGCCGCACATTCTGTCCTGTTGCAGGGGCATTGATGTCCAGTTGGCGGGCAGCAAGGTGGCATGGGCAGGTGGCAATGACGCTGTAGGGATTGCCTCCACGGGGAGCCGCAAGCGTGTACGCTGCGCCACTGGCTACAGTGGTAAAACTCGTGGCAGCACCAGTGCCCTCATCAGTGGAGGCAAACAGATTGGCACGCCGACTGGTGCCCGCCTGACAGGTAACAACCCCCTGAATGCTGTCAGCCGTGATGGTAACGGGCAGAGCGGCATTGGGTTGGAGGCGTGCGAGCAGCTGTCCATTGCGGTCTAGATACTCGGCTTCGACAAGGCGCAGGGCTGTCTGCCCCAGATTGCCCGTAGAGCGGAAGATCACCCGTGCCACGGAGCCACGCTGAATGTTATCGGTCGTCCCTTGAATTGCACCGACAAACTCATAGCGACCATTGTTGCAGCCATTGGGCAGGATGCTGAAGGTAAACGGCTGGGGCGGAATGGTCGGATTGCCAGCGGCGCGATCATCGCAGGTGATGAAGGCGGGGTCATACTCAACCACCAAGCGCACCCCAGCGGCACCGCTGATAGTCGGGTTGTTAAGACGAATCTCAAAATTGGTGTCTGGCTCGACAGCAATCTGCTCCGGCGTAAATAGCCCGTTCAGCGGATTGGTTTCTGCCGTTGGCGAAGGAGTGCCTACACCTGCTGTCGCGGTGGGTGGTACATCGGTTGGTGCTGTCGTGACCGTGGGTGTAGCTGTCGCTTCTGTGATGGGCAGGTTTCCCGGTACCCAATCGGGATTTATCTCTTCCGTCGTGGTGCCATTGAGGGCAAGCAGGCTGATTTCGTTGCGTTCACCCGTCACATTCACCACAAAAAGGTCCGCGGGGGTATCCCGAACCGATGCAAAAAGCAGCCGTGTGCCATCGGGCGACCACGTCACGTTCAAATTGCGGTCAATCGAGAAAGTCCGCTGGATCACGTTGCTGCCGTCGGCGTTCATCACGTACACCTCAAAGTTGCCTGTGCGATTGCTGACAAATGCGATCTGGGTGCCATCGGGCGACCACTTCGGCGTATCTTCGCTGGCAACATTGCCCGCAATCAAAGTACGCGCAGCGGAGCTAGCTGCATCAGCCGCAATGACGAAAATATCATTGTTATCACTGACCCAATCGCGGTGCAGGATCGTGCGCCCATCTGGTGACCAATCCGAACGTGAGCCGGAGGTCAGCAACCGCTGGTTCGAGCCGTCGGCGTTCATCAGGTAGATCGCATAGTAGTCTGGTCGGTGTGACGTAAAGGCAATCTGGCTGCCATCCGGCGACCACGCGGGTTCACCATCGAAGCCGATACTGTTGGTAAGACGACGCAATCCCTGCTCCGGAGTTGCGGCAACATCGGCACTGTAGACTTCGTAATCGCCGCTCCGATTGGATTGGAAGACGACCTTGCGGCAATCGTTCGTGAGGCGGGGTTCCATATCTGTGGCGGCATCATTCGTGATCTGGAGTATGGGTCCCGTACCGTTGGCACTAGCGACGAAAATATCGTGGTGTCCATTGCGGCTTGAGGCAAAGGCAATGCAGCCGGTGAGATTATCCACAGGCACAATGGGGGTTGCGGTGCCGGCTGGCGGGGTGCGCGTCACTGAGGGGAGCGGGGTGGCGGTTGCATCAATTGCAGGGCGGGCACTGCGCCAATCCGGCTCGTATTCATCTGTAAGCGCATTCCCCGGCGTAAAGGGCTGGGTCGTGCTTTCGCCCGCCAAACCGATCACATACAGATCATTGTTTAAGCCGCGCTTGCTATCAAAAATCACCGATTGACTATCGGGAGACCAGCTTGGGTTGCTGTCGCGCTGCGGATCGCTTGTGAGTTGCACCAGCCCAGTTCCATCTGGGTTGATGACAAATATATCCCCACTACCTGTACGATTGGACTCAAAGGCAATCCGGCTGCCATCCGGCGACCAGACTGGAAATCGGTCTTCAGCCGTCGTATTGGTCAGTTCGGTGCGCCCAGAGCCATCAAGGTTAATCGTGTAGATATTCGTATTGCGTACTTCTTCATCCCAGTCACGGTAGACGAGCCGGTTGCCATCAGGTGCCCACGCGGGGGCACCACCAGTAGCGATAGCACGCACGTTTGAGCCATCGGCATTCATCACATAAATCCGATACCAGCCATCTGGTTCACGGTTCGAGACAAAGGCAATCTGGCTACCATCCGGCGACCACGCAGGCTCAATGTCGTCTGCCAGTGAACTGGTTGTGAGACAGCGGAGATTGGTCTCTGGGATGCCTGCAACATCTACCACACAGACATCCCAGTTGCCGTTGCGAAGAGATTGAAAGACAACCCGATCACCAGCGGGCGACAATCGTGGGCGGTGATCGCTGCGGGTGTTTGTTGTCAGATGGGTTAGTTCGCTGCCGTCTGTATTGACGACAAAAATGTTGAGATTATCGTCCCGATAGGAGCTGAAAGCAACCCGCCCCGGTGGGAAATCAGCAGTGGGGACATTGGTAGCTCCAGCACCAACACGCTTTAGCCCCATCGATACGTAAGTTTGCACTGCTTGCGCTTCAACCGTACTCCCATGATCCATCCGTGGCAACCATCCGACAGCTAGTAGTAGCCCAATGCACAGCATCAAGCCAGTGAACAAAGGTGTGTGTTTCACTGCAACCTCCATGAGTCGCTCGAACTATAGGCGTGGGTCGTCGCCTGCCCCCTGACCTGCGCGACGTGCGCCCACTGGGGAAAAGTACCATCGAACCAATTGGGTAAGCCCGCTCCCTACCCGCAATGCCGTTACCTTGCCGCTTAGCGGTGGCCCATAGCATAACAGTATCTATGAGCATCCGTAGTACACATCT
>JAAUTZ010000064.1 GCA_012031225.1 Chloroflexaceae bacterium | reverse complement strand
GCTCACTTCTGTTGCCGTTGCCGTCGGTGTGCGTGTTGGGTCAGGTGTTGGGGTGCGTGTTGGGTCGGGTGTTGGGGTGCGTGTTGGGTCGGGTGTTGGGGTGTTCGTTGCGGTAGCGATGGGCGTTGCCGTGTCCGTCGGGGCGGCGGCAGCATCTGGGGCGGCGGGGGCGCAGGGCGGCTCAGGCCCTGCAAATCCAGCGCAGTCTCATCGGTAATATCACTCAGCCGATCTATGAAGCGGTTCACCCGCTCGGTGCGGCGGGCAAGTTCATCCACTTGAGCGGCGCGTTCGGCTTGGGCTGTGGCAAACACCGCTACGGTGATGATGCCCACCTCAACCTGCGCCTGCAAGGTAGCAACGGTTCTGGCTCCGTTGCGGAGTTCGTCGGCAAGCTCTTGCATGGCTTGCACATCGGCTTGCAGCGTGGCTACTTCGCTCTGGGCGGCACTGAGCAGCTCGTTGCTGCTGCTCTGGTTGCGGGTCAGTTCGGCAAGCTGGGTCTGTTGCACGGCTTGGGCGGCTTGCACGGTGGCGAGTTCCTGCTGGGCGCGTCGCACATCTACGGGCAGCCGCTGGGTAAAGCCGAAGTAGTAGGCGAGGGCGGCCCCGCCGGCCACACTGAGCGGCACAAGCAGCAACACCACGAGGAGCGCAGTAAACAGCCGCCCCACGAATGGGCCACAGCCGCCCTTCTGCTTGGCGGGGGGGGGCGGTTCCGGCAATGGCTCGATCACATCCGGCTGGGCATCAGGACTCATCGGGTCGCTCATCGGGCTACATCCTTTGCGTTGCACAAACACACGCGCCCCATCGGGACGTTGGCATGCTATCTATTCTGCATTGTACCGAGAATAGGGGATGCGTCAAGCGGGCGGCGTATATGGGCCGGCAAACCACGCAGATCACGCGGACTGTGAGGGGGAGGTAGGGGCGGGTGGGGGAAGGGGTGCAGAGTTCCCGGCCCCCTAGCACCTGACACCCGCCCCCTGCCTCCTACTCCTCATGGTAGAGAGCGGTGCTGAGGTAGCGTTCGCCGTTGCTGGGCACAATGAAGACGATCAGCTTGCCCGTATTTTCGGGGCGGTGGGCCACCCGTAAGGCTGCGGTGGCCGCTGCGCCACTGCTAATCCCCACCATCAAGCCCTCGGCTCTGGCAAGGTGGCGGGCCATCTCAAACGCATCCTCATTGGCAACCTGCACCACCTCATCCACCACACTCATATCCAGCACCTGCGGCACAAAGCCCGCGCCGATCCCCTGTATCTTGTGCGGGCCCGGCTTGCCCCCCGACAACACCGGCGAGGCTTCCGGCTCCACCGCAATGATCTTGATGTCAGGGTTGCGCTCCTTCAGCACGGCTCCCACGCCAGTGATCGTGCCGCCAGTGCCCACCCCGCCAAGCACAATGTCTACCTGCCCGTCGGTGTCGTTCCAAATCTCCTCAGCCGTCGTGCTGCGGTGGATCGCGGGGTTTGCAGGGTTCTTGAACTGCTGCAACATAAAGCCGTTGGGTAGCTCGGCGAGGATCCGCTCAGCCTGTTGGATGGCCCCGTTCATGCCCTCTGCGCCGGGCGTGAGAACTAGTTCCGCACCAAAGCCCCGCAGCAGCTTGCGCCGCTCCACGCTCATCGTCTCCGGCATCGTCAAGATCAGGCGGTAGCCGCGTGCCGCTGCCACCAGTGCCAGCCCAATCCCCGTATTGCCGCTCGTCGGCTCCACCAGCACCGTATGTCCGGGTGCGATCTGCCCGGCTTGCTCGGCGGCATCAATCATCGCCAGCCCAATCCGATCCTTCACACTGCTACCGGGATTGAAGAACTCCAGCTTGGCTACAATCGTTGCTGCGGTGTCGTTGGTTGCGCCTAGCCGCACCAACGGCGTGTTACCGATCAGCTCAGTGATGTTGTTGTAAATCCGCGCCATGTGCGCCTCTCTTTCATATAATTGACCCTACATTAACCGATTTCACCATGAGCATTACCCGCGTTGCCCAAGTTGAGGTAGAATACCCTGTAGCTTGGTTTCACTTGACCGCGTGGTGACGCGCCGATTAGTTCAATCATAACACAAGAATGTAACAAAAGAAAAGGAAGACCATGTACACTCCAGAGCCAGAGCAGCAGCGTGATGTGTTTTACAGTGATGCCCAGTGGACAACCTGTGCGGGCACATGGCTCGCACAGCCCGCCGACCTTGCCGAGCGCGAGGCGATTGATCGGGCGGCGCAGGCCCTGAAGGAACAGCGCAAGCTGGCCCTCGAATTCTACCGCGACCCGCTCGCCGCCAAGCAGTTTGGGCTAGAACTGTTCAGCCAGCCCGCATTTACGCCACTGCACCTGAGCGATGCCCTGATCGAGAAGCTGATCGCCAATGTCGGCGAGCCGCCCATCGTTGAAAGCCCGGACGATCCGGCTTTTGCCAACTACCTGCGGACGGGGGTGCTGAGCATTGCCAATTCAAAGGTGCGCCGCCACCTTGCCCATCAGCTGCGCCGCTTCCTGCCCCAGTTTGTGCAGGCGGAACAGTGGCAGTCCGCGATTGCGATTGACAACAACGCCTTCCGCACCTCACTCGGCAATGAGGCTTCGCCGTTCCTCGTGCAAATGGCGGTGAGTGGCCTTGCCCGCTACTACGGCGCACTAGAGCCAAGTGCCGCCAACAACAACACACCGACCCCTTCATAGGGATCGGTGGGCTGTGTGTGTGAGGAGAAGGCGAGAGATTTCGGCTTAAGGGGTGAGTTGTTGCGCCAGCAGAATGGCTTGGGCAACTTCGTGCATCGTTTTGCGGCTATTCATCGCAAGGCGTTGAATTTTACGGAAGGCATCTGCCTCAGCTAGCCCCTGCGTGTCCATCAGGTAGCCTTTGGCCCGTTCGATCACCCGCCGCGTTTCAATCTTGTCGCGTAGGCGCACGAGTTCGGCGCGGCGTTCATACTGTTCGACCCAGCGGGCCCGCACCACCTCGATGCACGGCATCAGTTCACTTTCTTTGATCGGCTTGATAATGAAGCCCAGCACACCTGCTGCCCGGGCCGCCTGCACGATCTCGCGGGTGCTGGTGTGGGCCATCAAGATCATCGGGGTGATGTGTTCCGGCTGTAGCTCCTGCGCTAGCTCAATCCCGTTCTTAAGGGGCAGGTTAACATCGGCAAGCACCACGTCGGGGCGCAGGTTGGTGACAATATCGCGGGCAGCGATACCGTCGCTGGCTTCGCCAACGATCAGATAGCCTTGAGCTTCGAGGTACTTCTTGAGTTGGATCCGCTGGCGTGCGTCTTCATCCGCAATCAAGATGCGCGTTTCAGACATGTTTATCTCCTTACATCGGCAAAGCGAGAGCTGAACATTCGTCAACTTCTGACGGGGCTGCGTCTGCTATCTCTAGCAGCTACCTCACGCCGATGTAAGGCTGGTGGCTACTGTTGCACTGCTTGGTATCGTGCGGATCGGCATGGTTGATGGAGAGCCGCCTGTGCAACATGCTACGCTAATCCGTATCGTTTTCTTAGTGTAAAAGATTGGCGGGCAATACACAACAGGTAATCTGCACAAGAAAGCATTCCAGTGAATTGTGCAGTCTGACAGCCACACGCCGCGCCCCTAGCCCCGCTCGCCGAAGATTGCCCGCCCAACCCGCACCATCGTTGCCCCTTCGGTAATCGCCACCTCGAAATCATCGCTCATCCCCATTGAGAGTTGGGCCCACGCAAGTTGCGGGAATGCCTCGCACAGATGCTCGCGGAGCAGGCGCACTTGGCGAAAGATGGGGCGGGCCTGTTCAGGATCGGGGCTATAGGGGGCAATCGTCATCAAGCCCTGCACGGCGAGGTGGGGCAGCATCCTGATCGCGGCAACGGCGGCGCGGAAATCGGGCAGCTGCGGCGCGGCTATGCCACCGGTCAGGGCAAAGCCCGATTTGGAAGCCTCGCCGCTGACATTGACTTGCAGCAGCACGGGGAGCGGCGGCATATCCGGCTGTTCTGCGCGTGCGTGGTTCAGGGCGTGGGCAAGGGCAACACTATCGAGGGAGTGGATGTAATCAAACAGCGTGGCGGCACGACGGGCTTTGTTGCGCTGCAAATGCCCGATCAGATGCCACTGCGGGGCGTGCGCCTGCCCGCTCAGAGCCGTGATTTTGGCTTCGGCTTCCTGCACCCGGTTTTCGCCGCAGTGCCCCACCCCCGCCGCTACGACTTGCTGCACCCGGGCCACCGGATGCGTTTTTGACACCGCAATCAAGCAGACCTCACGCGGATCACGCCCGGCGCGTTGCGCTGCCGCCGCGATGCGAGCTTGCACCGCCGCAACTTGTGCTGCTACTGGTGCGCTCCCAAGTCGTTCATCAGAGTCATTCCAAGTAACCACAGCGTCCTCACCAATCCTAGCTCTACGTAGCGACACGCCAGCATTTCTATCTACAGCATACCATTTTCAGCGCGAGTCTGTTCAGGTGGCGAGCGGATCGCCAGCATCTGAGATCAGGCGGCCCCGTTGCGCCGGGCCGTCTTTACGAAAGCGGCAAGTATGCCCTACAATGAGGGACGGTAGCACTAGCAAGAAAGGACATCGCTGTGAAGATACGGAACTTGCGCTGGCAGAGTAGGGTATGCTGGCTGATCGGCGTGATCGGCGTGATAAGTATGATCGGGTTGGCAGGTTGTAGTGGCGTGGGGCAAGCCCCAGATGCGTCGCCAGAGGTAGCGGCAACACCCACTGACCCGCCCCCCACCGAAGCGGTCCCGACGCGCACCCCCCGCCCGACGGCTACGCCGGAAGCCACCGTGCGCGTGCTATCCGCCGTGCTGACGCGGGGGCTGTCGCCGGACTTTCGCCCGCTCGATCCGGGGGATACCTTTCGCCCCGAACAGCCCATTGATGTAGCGGTGCAGGTGCAGGGCCGGCCCCGCACGGGCGACGTGGTGGCGGCATACTTCTTCCGTGATGCGCTGCTCCTCCAGACGGCGTTTGATCTCGCCACCGTGAATGGGGATGTCACCCTCAATACGGGCGAAGATACCTTCATCGGCTTTACGATGACCCCGCAGCAGCCGTTGCCGATTAGCGAACGCTACCGCGTCGAGATCAGCGTGGATGGCGAGCTGGTGCAGAGCTACCCCTTCAGCATCGTTGCGCCGGAAGATGCCTTGCCCTCTGCGATTGCGACAACCGTACTCGCACGCGGCATAGATGCCGCGACCAACCCGATAGACCCCACAGACAGCTTTGGCTCGGATGAGACGGTGTTTCTGGTCGGGCGGGGCAGCTTCGGCAAAGGCTCAGCCCTGCAAGCGGATTGGTTCCGGGCGGGCGGAGAGTTGCTCGCTGAAGGTAGCCGGAGCCTGTTCATCAGTGATAACATTGCTGAGACCGGCTTCTACTTCAACTTCCTGCCAGAGGGTGGGTGGGCCCTCGGCGATTACGAGGTGGTGCTGACGCTCGATGACCGCGAAGTGGAGCGGCGTGGCTTCCGCATTACGCCCGCCCCCACCCCTGATCCGCAGGCTGTCGGGGTATTTGCCGATCCGCAGCCCTACCGCTTCCCTAGCGGGCTATTCACGCTGGATATTCCGCAGGCGTGGCAACGCGAGGAGCGTAGCACCGCTGATGCCGCGAGCCAAACATGGACTGCCGCCGCCAATCGGGTGCTGGTCAGTGTGGATGTGGTGCAGCGTGCGCCAGAGCCAGACCTGTCGCTGGTGTTGCAGCAGGAGTTGACTGCCACCTTTGGCGACCAGCCCGATTTCGCCTTGAGTACCCCCGTGCTGCAACCGGACGGGAGTGTGCTAGCAACCTTCACCCTGCGCGATGCCGCCGATGCCGCGCTCCTGCTGCGCGGCAATGCCTTTGCGAAGCAGCGCGGCGACAAGCTGGCAATCTTGATCCTGCTCGCTCCCGATGCCGAATACGATGCCCTGTGGGCGGCCGGTCTCCAGACCATCGCGCAGAGCTTCACGCTCGATCCGGCAGCTCCGCTTGCACCGCCCGCCAGCCCCAGCGATGATGGTGCGGCACTCTTTGCCGATCCGCAGCCCTACCGCTTTCCGAGTGGGCTATTCGAGCTAGTGCTGCCCGCCGCGTGGGAACTGACCGAGCGTAGCACCCCAAGCACCGCCGATCTGGAGTGGCGTGCGCCGAATGCCACCGTGCGCGTGCAGAGCGACATTCGCAGCGCAAACCTGAGCGTCCTTGAATTGCCACTGGCAACCCAACAAGCCCTGACCGCCCGCTATGGCCCGCTGCCGGAATTCCAGATCAGCAACCCCCAAGCCCAGCCCGACGGCAGTGTGCTGGTAGCCTTTACCATGCGCGATACGCCCGATGCGGGGGCCGTGCTAGTGCGCGGCAATGGCTATGGCGAACAGCGCGGGGATAAGTTCGCGCTGCTGACGCTGATTGCCCCCGCCGAGCAGTTTGATGCGCTGTGGGAGGCGGGGCTTGCCGACATTGCCAATAGCTACCGCGTCAACCCCGATGTTGCCCTTGCCGCCGAGTAGCCGCACCTGTGGCGGCAGTGGGGCACAGGCGACACCAGCACTGCCAGTTTTGTCATCAATTTGTAATTATCCACATTTTGTGGATACGATGTGGAAATCCCGCATACGATACCACTAGATGTAGGGAATGGAACATGCATGCAGATCCTGCCTGCCCCCCCGCGAGCGTGCCGCTAATCTAGCGTAAAGCTGATCCGAAAGCCGAGAAACGCATTTGTGACAGTTGGCCCGAAGCGAAAGCGCGTGGCACAGCGGGCATAGCCATGCGGGTTGGCATAGCACCCGCCGCGTGCAATGCGCCGCCCGTTGGGGGGCGTAGCCCCGGCTTCGCGCCCGTCGTCGGGGCGGTAGGGGTAGAGCGCATCGAGCGTATTGGTTAGCTCCCACACATTGCCCGCCATGTGCAGCACGCCATAGGGACTGGCTCCCGCCGGATAGCTCAGAGCGGGTGCGGTGCGGAAGTGCCCATCTTCGCGGGTGCGGGCATACTCTGGCGCAAAGGTATCGCCCCACGGGAACTGCCGCCCATCTGCACCGCGTGCGGCGTGCTCCCACTCGGCTTCGGTTGGCAGCCGGAAGGTTGGCGTAAGCGAGACAGGCTGTGGCTCTAGGGCGGTGAGGGCGGCCCCTTCTGCCAGCTGGAGCGGCGGCACTGCCGAGCTGGCCCACGCCTGCGTCAGCCACGCACAGAAGGCGACGGCATCAGCCCAGCTTACATCCACCACTGGCTGCGCGTGGAGCTTGGCGGGGGGCATACTCTCACCGCGCCAGAACATAGGCGACGGTGCGCCAGTAGCTCCAACATAGGCGGCATACAGGGCGTGGGTCACGGGAATTTGGGCGATAGCATAGGCGGGCAGCGTGAGCGTATGCTGGGGCGACTCCTCGCGGTAGCTCTCGCGGGTTCCGCCGTAGTGCCGGGCAAGCTCCGACAGGTCTGCTGCGGGCGTGCCGATCAGGAACGGCACCGCCGGAATGCGGATAAAATCTGGGAGCAGTTCCGCTAGCGGGGGCAGGGGCGCACTCACTGGCTCACATTCCCAGTCAGATTCGGGGCGGGGTTGCTCTGGATGCGCTGCAACTCCTCGCGCACGCGCTGCGTGATCGCCGGATCGGTGGAGGTTTGGAGCATGCCCAGCAGCAGATTAACTGCGCTCTCGCGGTTGCCGATCTGTTCCGTTGCTAGGGCTGTATATAGCTGCGCGACAGCCAGCGTGCCGCCACTCAGCTCAGAGGCTTGCTGAAAGCTCCGCAAGGCAAGTTCGGTATCGCCAGTCGCAATCTGTGCCCGCCCCATCCAGTAGTGCGCTTCGGCATTATTCGGCTCGCTGGCCACTACGCGGTCAAAGTCGCGGCGGGCATCGCGGTGCCGCTCCTGCTGCATATGGATCAGGCCGCGCTGGAAGAAGGCTGTGGTAATCCGCCCGTCGGCTTGGATTGTGCGGTCGTAGGCTTTCCGGGCCCCATCCAGATCGCCCTGTGCTTCGGCCAGCTTGCCTTTGAAGAACCACGCCTCAGCATAGTTGGGATCTTGCTGCAAGGCTTGCTCCGCCGCCACTTGAGCTTCCTGCGGGTTGCCCAGCGCAAGGTAGGTCTGGGCTTTGCCGAGCCACGCGGCAGCAAACGGCAACGGCTCACGCAGGCTGATGGCCCGTTCGTAGCCATTCATGGCGCGCCCCAGATCACCCATGCGGAAGCGTCCTTCTGCGGCCCAGAAATGGGCGAGGGCATCGTTCTGCCCACGCGGAAGGCTGACTGCCTGCTCGAAGTAGCCTGCCGCAACCGCCCAATTGTCTTGGGCAATTGCCACCAAGCCGGGTGCAATAAACGCGGCAACGTTGTTTGGGTCAGTCTGTTGGGCTTGATTGTAGAACTCCTGCGCGGCGGCAAAATCCCCGCGCAAGCGGCGCACATCACCCAGCACCACCTGCGCCATGCTACGCTGCCATGGCAACCGCCCGTCGTTCGTCAGGCGTAGCACCTGCTGCGCGTCATTTTCGGCGGCGCGGTAGCTCCGCAAATCGAGCTGCACCTGTGCCAAGCGCACGAGTATATCGGGGTTGTCGGGCTGATACACCCGGGCCCGGGCCAGTGCATCAAAGGCGCGGTTGGTTTCGTCCATCCAGCGGAGCTGATCGGCAATCGCAATCAATGCGAGTACATCAGCAGTATTTGACTGCACCACTGCATCGAAGTGAGGGATCGCTTGCTTGGGCTGTTGCAGGATGTTGTTGTAGAGATTAGCCAGCGCAAGATGGGCATACAGGCGGGTGCGTTCGTTGCCCTGCCGGGTGGCATTGTGGAGATTGCGTTCGGCGGCGGCATGTTCCCCGCGCTGGATATGGATCAAGCCAAGTTCAAATTGAGCTTCAGCCGAGTAGCTACCCTGCCGCATCTTGGCGGCGGTAGTCAGGCTTGCGATGGCCTGCTCCTGCTGGCCAGCATCCCGCTCAATGCGGCCTTGCTCGGTCCACGCTCCTGCGTGGGGCATCGCCAGCATCGGCTGCAACACGCGCATCGCCTCCGCGTGGTAGTCGCCGCCTGCCTCGCGTAGCACTGAAGCGAGCGCGAGGGTGTAGGCGTGGCGCGGGTAGAATTGCACCAGCACGCGCAGATATTCGATAGCCCCGCGCAAATCGCCTGCTTCGCGGGCGGTCTGGGCGAGGGCGGCATACGCTGGAAAGAAGCTCGCATCAAGCGTGAGCGACTCTTGCATCAACTGGCGGGCAGCCGTCGTATCGCCGCGCTGCAAGGCTACGGCTCCCTTGCCGTGCAGTGGTTCGGGGCGGGTGGGTTGCATCCTGCGAAGGCGGTCATAAATCTGCTCGGCTTCAGCGAGATCATTCGGGGTGCTGTTGCGAATCCGGAGGGCACGGGCTTCGCCCAGCAGCGCAAACATATCATCGGGGTTATCGTCTAGCAGCGTGCTGGTCAGGCGGCGGGCTTCGGCGAGCGGCGTAGCCATCTGGAACAGATTGTTCCAGATTAGCGCAATCACGCCTTGACTCTCATTCTGCACCGCACGTTCCGACTCGATCAGTTGCAGCAGGTAGTGGTATTGCAGGCGACGCAGATCGGCGGTGGCGCGGCGTTGCTGGCCCACCTCGATGGTGGCTCCTGCTGTGCGGTTCACGCCCAAACCGAAGCTACTCAAGGATGCCGCCCGAGCAGTGCTAGCCTGCTCCCACAGGCGCACCCGATCTTCGCCGTGCCGCGTGGCTTGGCGCAGCAACTCCCCACTGCGGCGCAGTTCGCCCGTCGTTAGGGGGGGCGAGGCTTCCACTGCCCACAGCAGGGGTCCCGGCGCATCGGTAGCAACCGTCAAAGCGAGCAAGCCGCGTTCTTCGGTGAGGGCTGCTTCGACTTGGGCCCGTTGGCGATCACGGGCACTAGTGGGCACGCTGTTGATCGTGGCATTACGGATCCGGCCCGCGTGGGCGAGCTGTTCCTCCGCACACGCCAGATCGCCACTCTCGCGGCAGGCGCGGCTATGCAACAGCCGCAAGTCCAACGGCGCGTGTTGCTGGAGTTGCCCCAACTGGCTCTGGGCCGTCTCGAAGGCGCGGCGGGCATCATCCGGGCGACTATCGCGCAGGGCAATCACGCCGAGATTCGTGTGGAGGTGGGGCAGCGGGGCCGTGCCGAGCAAAGCCCATACTTGGGGGAAGATAGCTTCTGCCAATGGATCATTGGCTTCAATCAGGCTCACCCAGAGATTGTGCGTGAGCAATGCCTGCTCTGGTGAAGCCTGCGCCAGTGCCGCCCGATACTCGCTGGCGGCTTGGGCGTATTGCCCGCGGGCCCACTCGACGTTGCCGCGCAGCGTGTGCGGGAGGGCGGGGTGGAGCGGATGCCTTTCGAGCAATGTGCCAAAGATCGCATGGGCTTGGTCAGCATCACCTTTGCTATAGCGGTAGAGCGCATCCATCACGATGGGTAGCACCACCTGCCCATTGATCGGGGCGGTAGCGAGGATGTAATGGGTAGGCTGGGCAAGGCGCATCTGGAAGTTAGACCACCCATATGGGGCGTGTGCGCCTGTCGGCTGGAAGGTGATGCGCGGCAGCAGTGCCATTCGGTTGAGCGTTTCGCCGGGGCGGGTGTAGCCCCAGATCACCACATCGGCGGTATAGTGCTGTGCGATTTGCCGCGCCATTGCCTCATCCGTCGGGCGTGTACTCGTGCGAAAGATGTGGATGTCGCGGGTGCGGCTCTCCCGCAGTACCTGCTCCAATTCGCGGGCAACCGCAACCCCCGTTGTGCCGTCGCCGCCATCATCGAATGCAGCCACCACGACTACAAACTGATCGGTGTACCAGAAGCGTTGCAGGTTGGGCATAGCGGTAATCAACAACGCAATGCCAGCCACTGCTGCAAGCACGGATGCGCCCACCATCACGAGAAGCTGGCGACGCTCAACATTGATGCCGATCTTGGGCACGATGCGCGGCGCATGCTTGCGGAGCGCACGCGGCACATGGCGTAGGCGCGAGCGTTCCTGTGGGCGGGCAACCGTCTGGCCGCCTACGTCATACGTCTTTAGCTCAATGATGACGGGAGCTTTCGGCTGATCGAGGGCGGTAGCCTGTGGTGTGATGGGCGGTTGGCGATGTTGGCGGAAATACCACAGCACCGCGAGAATGCCCGCCAGAAACAGGAACAGCACCAAGCCGAGCAGCAGCGTGATCCATTGGTCGGCAAGCGTCATGGTGATACCTCTAGCAGAATTTTGAGCGTGCCCACTGTGGCGGCAAAGGCGGACAGCGCATCGGCAAGGGCAAACCGCCCCGCAATCAAGGGTTCGGTAGCGATCAGGTTGCGTTCTAGCAGGCGTAGCGCAGGTGCAAAAGGCCCACAGCGCGAGCCAATCAATTGGACTTCATCCACTACCAGCATGGTCAGGTTCAGCTGTGAGTCAGCGTGGAAGGTACTTTTCAGGATCAGTCGCCCGCGTGGGCGCACCAAGCGGCGGGCGGTGGCCAGCCCGGCGGGCTGGCCCGTACAATCCACCACCACATCGAATTGATGCTGAACATCGGCGGTGCTCGGCAGGCAGGTGATGCCCTGCTGCTCGAACAGTCCCCAGCGTTCGGGGTGTCGCCCAAACAGGGTCACGTCGTTGCCGGGCAAGCGGAGTACCTGCACGATCATTGCGCCGAGCTTGCCATCGCCCACCACCGCTACCCGTTCGGTCGGGCGCAGGTGGCTTTGCTCAAGGATTTCGAGCGCGGCGGCGAGCGGCTCGACAAACACTGCCGCTGAATCGGGCACACTCGCGGGGACTTCGTGCAGGCAGGCCATAGGCAGGCTGAAGGCGGTAGCCATTGCGCCATCGCGCCGATCTATGCCGAGCGTGGTGCGGTTGGGGCAGTGGCTTATATCGCCGCGCAAACAGACCGCACACGCAAAGCAGGCGGCGTTGATCTCGCCGACCACGCGCTTGCCCTGCCACGCCGGATCGGCACAGGCGATGACGGTGCCGACGAACTCGTGCCCTAGCACCCCCCGAAAGCCCATATAGCCGCGTGTGATCTCAACATCGGTGTTGCAGATGCCAATCAGGTGCGGCTGAATGATCGCCTCGTGCGGGCGCAATGGCGGCTCTGGATAATCTGTGACGAGCCGGAGCGTGCCATCAAAGACGACTGCCTGCATGGCCAATCTTCTCCCCTGTAAAAACTGAACAAATGTTCACCATAGGCGATTTGGAAGCGTTAAACGCCAGATAAGGTACTTCTTCTGCATTGTAGCATGATCTGGCAAGTGTGGCTATAGGTCAGGTGTCAGGGGCTAGGGGTCAGGTGTCAGGTGTTAGGGGGCAGGGGACGGGTGGCAGGGGTCGGGTGGCAGGGGACGGGTGGCAGGGGGCAGGGGCTAGGTCCTATTTCTTCTCCGCTCTTTTCTTCCCTTCGTGCGCTACGTGGTTTGTCCGGCGGTCCGCCCTGACCCCTGACCTCCAACCTCACACGGCAAACACCTGTGCGGTCTCGACCCGCAGGCGGGTGATGCTGTGCAGGAACTCTGGCTCGAAGTCGCTGAGGTCGGTGGCGGTGAGCAGCGTCTGCTGTTGGGGCTGCTGGATCGTGTGCAGGACGTGGCGGCGGCGGTGCATATCCAGTTCGCTGAGCAGGTCATCCAGCAACAGCACGGGTGCATCGCCGCTGCGCTGGGTCATCAGGCGGGCTTCAGCCAGCTTCAGCGCAAGAGCCACACTGCGCTGCTGCCCGCGAGAGCCATACAGCCCTAGATTGACCCCCGCTACGGCAAAGGTCAGGTCGTCGCGGTGAGGCCCTAGCAGCGTCTGCCCGCGTTGCAGTTCATCGGTGCGGCAGTGCAGCAGGGCGGCGTGCAGCGCGGCGCGGAGTTGCTCCGCGTCGGGCAGATCGCCCAGTTCGGCGGGGTAGGCAAGGCGCGGCACATAGCCAATCACAAGCGGCTCGGCAGTACCGGTCAGGTCGCCGTGCAGCGTGGCAAGGATGCTGTTTAGCTCGGCAACGGCCTGTAGCCGTTCGGCGAGGATATAGCCGCCGGCCTTGCATAGCTCGGCATCCCAGTAGCCGAGTTCATCATCTACGGCGCGGCGCGGGCGGCGGCGTTCGCGCCATGCCCGCAGCAGGCTGTTGCGCTGCTGAAGCAGGCGATTGTAGTAGGCAAGGGTGCGGACGTAGTGCGGGTCAAGCTGCGAGAGCGTCAGATCGAGGTAGCGGCGGCGTTGGGCGGGGGCGCCATGCACCAGTTCCAGATCGGCGGGGGTGAAGAGGACAACGCGCAGTTGCCCCACCAGATCAAACGCTCGCACGGGCTTGCGGTTGATCCGGATCAGCTTTTGCACATTGCCCTGCGGACGTAGCTGCACGTCGTTGGCTTGTTCCTCTTGGCGGAGCTGGATCAGCATTTCGAGGCGTAGCGATTGGCTCAGGCGGTGCACATCGCTCGCAATGCGGGCAAAAGGCAGCGCGCCCGCCTCGCCGCCTGCATCCCAACGCAGCAGTTCCCGGTCGCTGCTGGCCCGCGGCGAGCGCGTGGTGGCCAGCAGGAAGAGGGCTTCGAGCAGGGTCGTTTTGCCGGCGGCATTCGGCCCATAGAATAGGCTAATGCCGGGGCTGAGGTCAAGCTCAAGGCGGGCGTAGTTGCGGAAATCCCGCAACGTCAGGCTGCTGACGTGCATTGGGCGGGGATCAGCGGCGGCTAGACGCGCTGCAAGGGCGTGTGGCGGAGAGCCTGTAGGTGGCCATTGCCAGAGCAGAACATGGCCACGCGCAGCTCACCGATCATAATATTCAAGAACTCGATCACGGCGGCGGTGCCCCGCTCCTCAAAGGCGGGCACCAGCGCAGGGCGGGCCGTGCCGACGAGATCGGCTCCGAGCGCAATGGCTTTGGCAATATCAATGCCGCTGCGAATGCCACCACTGCCGATCACGGTGACATCGGGTAGGGCGTGGCGCACGGCGCGGATCGCCTCAGTGGTGGGGATGCCCCAGCCCGCAAAGGCTCCGGCGAGCTTTGCGCCGGCTTCGGTCGTGTGGCGGAAGCGTTCGACCTCGCTCCAGCTTGTGCCGCCTGCACCTGCGACATCAATGATCCGCACGCCGACTTCGTAGAGCCGCAGGGCATCGTGTGCGCCAATGCCGTTGCCAACTTCTTTGGCAATCACGGGCACGGGCAGCACCTTGCAGAGTTGTTCGATCTTGCGGAGCAGGCCCTTGAAGTTCACGTCACCTTCGGGCTGGACGGCTTCTTGCAGGGGATTGAAGTGCAGGATCAGCGCATCGGCTTCAATCATCTCTACAGCGCGTTGGCACTCGTCAATGCCAAAGCCGTAGTTGAGCTGGACTGCGCCGAGATTGGCCATGAGCGGGATCGTGGGGGCAACTTGGCGCACGCGGTAGGTGCTGGCCAGCGCACGATCAGCCACGGCAGCCCGCTGTGAGCCTACGCCCATCGCTAGCCCAAGCTGCTCGGCGGCTTCAGCCAGCGCACGGTTGATCCGTTCGGTGGTCTGCGCTCCGCCCGTCATCGAGCTAATCAAGAGCGGCGCACGCATCGGCTTGCCTAGAAACGTCAGGCGCGTGTCAACCTCATTCAGGTCTAGTTCGGGAAGCGCGGTATGCGGCAGGTGGTAAGCGGCAAAGCCCGTGCTGATCCCTTTGGCATTCACGTCCTCACCGAGTACGACCCGCAGGTGATCGAGCTTGCGCCCTTCGATATTGCTTGAATCAGGCATACGGCTACTCCCGTCGTTGGCTGCCTGTTCAAACATTGCAGACAGGCGTATAATGTTTATGAGAATCATACCAGCAAAGCGCATGAGCGTCAACCAATGCGCGGCGCAGAGGGCTTTGAAAAGAGGAGCAACACGCTATGACGATAGAGCAATTGCGGGTCGGCGATATGGCTTGCCAGCACTGTGTCCATGCGATTATGCAGGCGGTGCAGGCGGTGCCGGGGGTGCAGAAGGTGGAGATCAATTTGGGCGAGAAGGCGGTGCGGATCGAACGTAGTGAGGATGTTCAAGTTAGCACGCTGATTAGTGCAATCAATGCGGCGGGGTACGAGGATGTGTCCGTGCTGGTGTAAGATCAGGTTGCGTTTTATGGTATACTTGCGAACATGCACAACAGACCAAGTTCAAGTATAACCGTATCGGTCTTGATCCCAAACTTGCACAGCCCATTCATTGGCGATGTGGTGGCGGCTCTCCGCCACCAATCAGTTGCCCCTATGGAAGTGATTGTCGTAGGCCAAGATTGCTACAATCTGGTATGTGATGATGAATTCGTCCGTGTCTTCCACACCCCTCAGCCAACCCCACCCGCACTGGCTCTCAATGTTGCCCTTGCCTATGCCCGTGGCCAAGTATGTTGTTTTCTCGATGCCGACTGTGTGCCCCATCCGGATTGGCTGGCATGGCTGTTGCACGCCTATCAACACGGGCATCCGGTGGTCGGCGGGAGTCTTGGTTTTCAGCCGCAACGATACTGGCAACGCTGCGATAATATTGCGAGCTGGGGCATCTTGATGGAGACCGCTCCTGCCGGTACACGGGAGCATCTGTCGTCAGGGAATATGCTTGTTGAGCGAGGGTTGCTGTATGCCGTTGGGGGCCACGACGAAACCTTTCGACGGGCAGGCGGCGAAGACACCGAGTTGTGTTTCCGATTGCGTAAGCAGGGCGTGGCATTGTGGTTTGAGCCGCGTGCTGTTGTGTACAATCATACGGAACGGGATACGGCCCGCACGGTTTGGTGGCATCTGTTTCGGCACGGCAGCCAATGGGGGAGTGTTGCCGCAGCGCACGATGACATGCTCCCCACGTCCTATTGGCAAGGGCTGGCACAGCGTAGCTACGCGGGGGGCGTGGTTCTGGCCGGGCTGGCCGCAGCCCGGGATTCCCTCGTCATCTTCGGCAATCAGCCCCAATTGTTCTGGAAGCAGGCCCATACGGTGTTAGGGGTCTTCTGGGCTAGGACAGGCTGGTATGCAGGTCGGCTGGCGCGGCTCCACGATGGTCTTGGGGCAGGCTAAGCAGGGGTATTGCTCCTATGCATGAACCGGTTGTCACGGTCATTGTGTTGCACTGGCGCACGCCTGAGATGACTCGGGCCTGCCTGCAAGCGTTATATCAGAGTGATTACCCAGCAATGCGGGTGCTACTCATAGATAATGGTTCGCTGGATGGGGTAGCGCGTGCATTAACGCACACATTCCCATCGCTGCACATCCTTGAATTGCCCTGTAATCGCGGGTTCGCAGCGGCAGTCAATATCGCCCTTCGGCAGGCACTCGCTGCCAATAGTGCGTATGTTTGGTTGTTAAATAATGATGTGCTGGTATGTCCAGATACGTTGCGCCGGCTTGTGGCAATCAAGCAAGCGCACCCGCAGCTAGGGTTGCTCACGCCCCTGCCGATCTACCCGGATCGCCCGCAGCAGGTTGCGGGCATTGGTCTTCGGATTGCCCCCTTCGATGTGCGTGCGGTGGGCTGGAATGCGTCGCGCCAAGCCTACGCTCCGGCAGAGCCGATCATGCTTGATGCCGTTTTTGCGACGGCAATGCTGGTAGATGCTGCGGTGTTCAGGCAGATTGGCTTGTTTGATGAGCAGTTCTTCTTCTACTATGAGGATGCCGATCTGTGTTTGCGTGCGCGGCAGGCAGGAATTGGCTGTGCCTGCACCCCAGCCGTAGTGGTGACGCATGATGTTGCTGCAACGGCGCGGCGGGTGCAAGGGCTGCGCGATTTCCACCTTGCCTACAACCGCCAACTCTTTTTTCGCAAACATTGGCACGGCTGGCGATTCGCCGTGTATGTCGTGCTAGAGAGCCTGCGCGTGCTGCGTGAAATCAACAACCGGTTGCGGCGAGCCAGCCCGGCTGATGCCCTTGGCTATGCCAGTGGCACAGTGCAGGGGCTACTGTGGGGCAGACCGTACCACCCCTATCTGGATGGAGTGCAGCGATGAAGCTGGGCGTTGCCCGCCACCTCCCGTATCTGCTGTATCGGCTGCTCCGGCATACACCGCCCTTTCGCAAGCTGGCGAGTCAGATACCCGCGTATGCCTACGAAGAATATCTCATCCGCCAGTTTCTTGAGAGTGATCACGGGGCTGCTTACGGTGTTACCCGGGCCGAGCGGGTGCAGCTGCTCCGGCAGTTTCAACAGATTGTGCGGGTGATTCCATCGGGCACACCTGCGCTCTACCATATGCTGTTCGCGCAGGATATTCTGAATATGCCCCCCGATCTGCCCGGCGCAGTCGTTGAGTGTGGGGTGTGGAAAGGGGCATGCAGCACCAGCCTATCGCTGGTTTGCGAACGAGTAGGCCGGCGGCTATATGTCTGCGACTCGTTTGCGGGCTTGCCCGGCACCGTGCCGCATCGCTATGAGCTAGGGCATGCCCAAGCGTATGATGAGCTTGGGCCCGGCTTGCTCTGGGGCACACTGGCCGAAGTGCAGCACAACATCGCTCAGTATGGCAGCCTCGCGCCGTGTGAGTTTATTGTCGGCTGGTTCGAGGAGTCGCTGCGTCACATCAACGAGCCAATCGTACTGGCTTTTCTCGATGCCGATCTCGAAAGCTCGACTCGCGCCTGCCTGCGCCATCTGTGGCGGCTACTGGCCGAAGATGGGCTGATGTACTGCGATGATGCCGCCAACATGGATGTGGTTCGGGTGTTTTTCGACGATGGATGGTGGCAAGCACATGTTGGCTGCCGATCTCCGGGCTTTGTCGGTTTGGGCTGTGGGCTTCCGCTCAATCCGGGTCTATCCACATTGGGCTACACCTGTAAGTGGGGCAGTTCCGCTACTATGCGGCGAGTATACAACTACGAGTTTGTTTTGACGTGAGGTGGGTGCAGGCGTGTGCTAAGCCGTTGGTGATGTGTCCATCGGATTAGTGATGCAGTGCGTCAGGGGCACGCCCCGCCCAGTACGGCAGTGCCCCTGATGCACACGCTTACGCGCTCGCCCCGCTACTGCTCGGCACTTGCCGCGCAGTCTATCCCCTGTGTCCGGTAATACTCCTCGACGAAGGTATTATTGGCGACAGCCTCAAACGGGATCGGCTCCGGTAGCGTGCCCATCTCGCGCAGCAGTTGCTCTTGGCTGGCCCACCCCTCAGGATCGTTGTAGCCGACGCAGCGTGTGCCCGCCCCATAGCGCAGCAGGGGGATCGTCTCGGCTGCTTCAAAGCGGAGCTGGTCAGCATCGAGTTGGGGATTGTACGCAAGGATCAGCTGCACCGCCTCTTCGGGATTGTTGATCGCCCATTCCCAGCCGCGCAGTGAGGCATGCACAAAGGCTCGCACGGTGTTGGGGTGCTTGGCGATAAACTCCTGCGTCGCAAACAGCACGTCGCCTTGCATCACCACGCCATAGTCACGGGCAAAGATCAGATCAATGTCATACCCCATCGTCCGTACCGTGTGGGGCTGATCGGTGGCATAGACGGGCCAGACATCCACGCGCCGACTGAGGAATGGCTCCAGATTAAACTCGCCGGGCACTTCGTTGATCTGGCTGCGATCCGTGTTGGTATTCCGCAGCATGGCAAGGTACTCCGTCTCGACTCCGCCGCCATAAAACACGGCAACCGTTTTGCCCGCGAAATCGTTGGGGGTGCTGATGCCAGCATCTGCATGAACCATATATGCTGTCGGGTTGGCTTGCAGCAGGGTTGCCACTGCGACGAGATTCACATCCTGCACCCGTGAGGTGTACATCGAATCTACCCAAGCGGTGCCGAAATCTTCGGCTCCACTGGCGACCAGCGTTTTGGTGGGGAACTCTGGGCCACCCCCATTCAGGGTGACATTCAAGCCGACTTCATCGTAGTAGCCCTTTTGCTTGGCCACGATATAGCCCGCAAACTGCCACTGCGGAATCCACTGAAAGCGCATGGTGACATCGGTTTTCTCCAGTGCCGTCGGATCAGGCGGGGCGGCAGGGGCTGCTTGTCCGCAGGCACTGCCCACCAGCAGCACGAGTAGCAGCGCAAGGCTACCCCAAACGAAACGGTGTGTGTTCATCATACTCCTTGTACTTCTAGCATACGCTAATCTAGGGGTGATTGCCAGAACACCAGCCAGCGTTCCAGCAGCACCAGTGTTACGTACAGCCCAATCCCCAGTAGCGAGGCGTAGGCGACTGCCGCGAAGGTGCGGCTGGTATCGAGGTAATAGGTTGAGACGGTGACAACAAAGCCTAAGCCTTGACTTGCACCAGCATACTCGCCGACGATTGCACCAATTACCGCTAGCGTCGAGGCAATCTTCAAGCCGGTAAAAACAAACGGCAGGCTGCCCGGCAGGCGGAGCATCCAGAACAGTTGCCAATCATTGGCGGCATATGATTGCAGCAGTTCGAGTGACTCGCGGCTAGCATGGCGCAACCCCCGTAGGGTATTCACCAGCATCGGAAAGAAGGCGAAGATCGCGGCCATCGCAATGCGCGGGGCCAGCCCATTGCCAAACCAGATCACCAGCAGCGGCGCAATCGCAACGAGCGGCACAGTCTGAAACACAATCACCCACGGGTAGAGGGCATCCTCTAGCGGGGGCAGATGCACAAACAGCACGGCCACTAGAAACGCCGCGAGGCTGCCGATCAGTAAGCCACTGACGGCTTCGGTGGCGGTGATGGCAAAATGGCTGAGCAGGCGATGCTCAGGATTGATCGCACTGCGCCACACATCGCTCGGTGTGGGCAGCACGAAGCGTGGGATCCCGAGCGCAGGTACGCCCCATTGCAAGAATGCCAGCACCACCAGAAACACGAGCGTCGCTAATCCAGCGCGGCGGAGCGACGGCAGGCGCAGGCGAGCAGCACGGCGGCGCGGTAGGGCGGGCGCGAGTTCAAGGGGGTGGGGTGGGGATAGGTCGGGTTTTAGCATCGGTTGGCTCAAGGCGTATCGCTCTCCTCGTCGTGTGCAATAACGCGGATCAGTATGTGCCCGCCCACCAGTTAGAGTGGGGGGAAGGCAGTGTAGCAGCGATCCCGCGTGGCACGGTGGCATCATTGATTGGCGATGCTAGGTTGAAAGCACAGGCCGATGGCAGCGTAGCCAGCGCACGGTGGGGCCGCAACAATCTACATTCATGATAGAGGAAATTGGGGTTCCGCGCAATGCTGATCTTGTTGAAGCAATTTAGAATCAATCTGTTTTGCGAGTTGTTGGTATGATGCACACAAAATATGGTATACTCTTGGGTAGATTGAACTCGACCTGCTGGGCAGTGGTACGCGCTACCGCCGCCACCTGCGCCACGCGCACTGGAATAGCATTGCCCTATGTCTACTGCCACCGAAACGAGTGTCCCCCGCATCCCCGCCTCAATGCAGGCTCAGAATGGGCGTGTCGGGATTTGGCTCATGCTGATCTCGGAGTTGATGCTCTTCTTTGGGTTGATCTCGTCCTTCTTCTTCCTACGCGGCTCGCTCGCTACATGGGGCCCTCCGCTTGGGCACTATGATCTGACGATGCCGATCATCACGACGGTGCTGCTGCTCGGCAGTGCCGCCACGATGTACATGGCGTTGCAGGCGATCCGGCAAGATCGCCACCGCCGCTTTGAGCAACTCCTCATCGTGACGATGCTGCTTGGGGCGGCATTCATCTTCGGGCAGATTTACGAATTCAGCACGATTGGCTTCACCTTTCAGGATGGAGCCTACGCTGCGATTGTGCTACTTACAATTGGCACGCACGCCGCGCATGTGGCGATTGGCGTGCTGATCTTTGTGATTGTGCATATCCGTGCGTCGTTGGGGCTGTTCAGTGCCCAACGCCATCTTGCCGTTGAGATGTGCGCCCTGTATTGGTATTTCGTCGCATTGATCTGGATCGTGATCTTTGCGATTCTGTTTTTTCTGTAGCCAACGGGAGAAGGAGAACCAAGTATGGCAATTGATCAGCATGTAGCCGGTGGTCACGCGCCCCCGCATGCCGCCGATGCTCCTAGTACGCTGACGGTGGGGGTGGGCAATCGCAAGCTCGGCTTGTGGATTTTTCTCGCCTCAGAAGTGATCTTTTTCACAGCATTGATTGGTGGTGGCATCCTGCTCCGGCTCACCTCCACTCCCGGCACATGGCCCATGCCCGGCGAAGTGTTGAATGTGCCGCTCACCTCGCTGAATACCTTCATCTTGATCGTTAGCTCAGTCACGGTGGTGCAGGCCCTAGCCGCATTGCAGGATAATCGCCGCCAGCATTTCCGCCTGTTTCTGGTGGCGACGTTCGTGCTAGGTGCAGCTTTCTTAAGTGTTCAGGCATATGAATACTACAAGCTGATCGTCGAAGAAGGCTTGATGTTGAGCCAGTTCACGATGCACGGGCATCACGGCGAAGCCGATGTGGTGGTGCAGAGCGTGTACGGGGCAGCGTTCTACATCCAGACCGGCTTTCACGGCATGCACGTCTTTGGCGGTGTACTGTGGCTCTCCTTCGTCATGATCAAGGCGTTTCTGGGTGGCTATGCCCCCGACGACTACGAAGGTGTAGAGATCTTCGGGCTGTACTGGCACTTCGTTGACCTTGTTTGGATCTTGCTGTTCACGATTGTCTATCTGATTTAGGACGTGCGATTGAAGAGGAGCCACACCATGCAGTTTATCCGTAAGAACCCGTACTCAGAGGAATTGCGCCAGCAACAGCCCACCGATCCGCAGCACGCGGTCCATGCCCACAAGCACCCGCCCTACATGATGGTCTTTCTGTGGCTCGTGATTCTGACCGCGATTGAGGTCTTTCCGATCTTCACCGAGATCATCTTTGGCTTCAGCCCGGTTCCGCACAACATCCTTGTGCCGCTGCTGCTCACGATTGCCGTGATTAAGGCGGCACTCGTCGCACTGTATTACATGCATTTGCTCTACGATAAGTTTTGGCTCGGTGCAATGATCCTCAGCCCGCTCGCGTTTGCGATGTTCTTCGGGCTAGTGATTGCAGTGCCGTACTAGGCATTAGGTAGGCGGGGCAGATGCACCCGCTTAGGTTCACGCTATGAACATACTACTACCCAGACCAGCGCGCCCCCACCGCTACCGTTCACGCCAGCGCACCAGCATCACGCGCCAGATCAATGCCACGCTCGCGCAGGCTATCGAGGCGATGCAGGCGGGCGAGTTTGAGCGGGCAATCCGGCTAGCGCAGAGCATGGTGCTGCTTGCGCCGCCACGTTCGTTCCTGCGGGTTGAGGTGCTGAACACACTTGGCGCGGCCCAAATGATGAGCCAAGCCTACGCTGATGCGTACCTGACGTTTTCAGAGGCGGTGCAAATCCTGCCGCAAGACCCTTACCTGTGGTACAATCGGGGCTTTGCCAGCCGCTACACCATGCGCTTTGGACAGGCTCTGCTCGATTTCGATCAGGCGGTGCAGCTCGAAGGGGATACGCCCGCCGCCGCGCAATACCGCGAGGCGCAGCAGCAAGCCGCGTATCTGGCCCAACGCTACCTCGAAATGCGGAAGCCGGGCTTTACGCTGGAACAATTGGTGCAGCAGGAGGACTTGTTCCAGCAGGCGGTGCAGGCAATGGAAGCCGACCAGTGGGCGCAAGCCGAAGAGCAACTCCGGCAGGTCATCTGGATGAGCGACAACCTACCCCAGCCGTGGTGCAATCTTGGCGTGTGCATGATGGTGCAGGGCAATGTGGCGGGCGCAGAGCGAGCTTTGGTGCGGGCACTGGAGCTAAAGCCAGACTATGAACACGCCCGCGCCAATCTTGCTGTGCTCCGCGCTATGCAACAAGAGGGTGGCCCGAATTAGGCTTGCTGATCGGGATCAACGCCCATTGCCCGCAGCAGTGCCGCCAGCCGCTCGCGCTCCTGCTGCTCGCGCTGGGCACGTTGCTCGGCTGCTTCGCGCTCCTGCCGTTCCTGCGCGGCACGTTGCTCGGCCGCTT
>JAAUTZ010000169.1 GCA_012031225.1 Chloroflexaceae bacterium | reverse complement strand
GGCTGTTCCCTCTCAACGGGGCATGGGCGTGGGTTCAGATTGATGACGGCACGGATAGCAATCTGTTTCGCGTCGATTACGAGCGTCGGGCATTACGCTTGCGCTCAACTACACCCTGATCTTGGGCGGCACAACGCTTCACAACGAGACAACGTGGGGCACAACATCGGCAATGTCGGGCTTTCAGAGCCTTGCCGTGCAGAAGGTCAATGCCTCACAAGGGCGCGTGGTGCTGTATGCAAACCCTGCGGTTCTTGGGTCAACATTTGAGCCGCTTAACAACGCAGGGTTCAACTTTGTGCCAGCGCGGATTGGCTTTGGCGCAACGTTTGGCGGCGTAGCGGCATCAACCGCGTTTTTCGATTGGTTAACAACAACGCATTAAGGAGCGTGTTATGAACGAGGAACAGGCTATTTTACGTAGTTCGCACATCCGGCGGGAGCTACAGGAGAAATTTGACGCGATCACCACGCTCCTGCTTCAGGCAAAGGGGCTATTCGAGGAGCAGCAATTGATCCGCATTCGGCACGAGCATAGCGTTCCCGTGCAGGCCGTGTACGCCGCGCTGTATCCTGACCCACTCGTGCAAGCGGCGTATGAGCGATACACGGCATTGCTTGTGTTTCTGGCCGTGGTGCAAACAACACAAGCGACGGTTGATGCGGCAATGGGGCTAGACACGGCCAGCGAGGAATAGCGACGGTGCGAAACGAACGCCAAATCTTGCTAGACGAACTTGTGTGGCGGCTGCAATCCGACGCGGCATTGATGACGTGGCCTACAGTAGGCGTGGTCTGGATCACGGACGCACAAGAAAGTACCACTAGACCGCGCTGGCTACGGGTTGCGATCACATCCGGCACAGATGTTCACACCGTCAGCGAGGAGGTGATTTGGGTAGCCTTCACAGTGATAGTTCGTGTTGGCGAGCAAGCCGCCGTGCCATCGGCGGCGGCACACGCGGCGGCAACGCGGGTCTTCGATCTATTGCACGGGCTGAATGCGCTTACCCCGCTCAATCCGGCGGTTACGACAAAAGACGGGCGGCTGTGGGTCAAAGAGACCACACAGACCTTATTCGAGCAGGTGCGTAGTTTAACTACGCATCAGATTTTGGCAAACACCTATACCATAGCGGTTCAAAAGGGAGTAATCTAAATGGCAGATCAATCAACAATCGGCGCACGCATCCAGATCGGTGCGGAAGCAGTAGCAGGCACGGCGGTAGCAGCAACACGGCGGCTGCGGGCGATCAACGGCTCACCGGAGTTCACGCAGCAAGTGGACACGTTCAAAGGCTCTGGAAGCCGTGCGGTTGACGTGGCGGCATTGAACATGGAGATGGCAACATTCGGCTTTGATGGCTTTGCCACCTACGAGGAGTTGCCGGTGTTGCTTGATGCACTCATCAAGAAACACGCCGCGCCAACAGCAGACGGCACAAACGGCAAGCGGTACGTGTACGCGCCGTCGGTGGCAGCAACGGATGTGCCTTCGACCTACACCATTGAGTACGGCAGCAATGACGGGCGCGGCACGCGCATGGCGTACAGCTTCGTGGATGCCTTGAGCGTCAACTTCGGGCGCGATGGCATCAAGCTCTCTGGATCATTTACGGGGCGGGCGTTGCAAGACAACCACACCCTAACAACGACGGGCATCACTGAATACACGCTAACCCCCGTCCTTGCCACGAACCTCGCTATCTACGTAGCCGATACGTGGAACAACCTTGACGTGCCCGCGTCACGGGTCAAAATGGGGCGCGTGCTTCAAGGCACATACAGCATTGGCAGTCGCTGGGCCCCGCTCACGGTGCTAGACCAAACCACCAGCTTCGCCACGCATCTTGAAAATGAGCAACAGCAATATGAGCTATCGTTAAAGGCGGGATGGGACGCGCAAAGCATGGGCTACCTTGACGAATTGCGGCAAGGCAAGACCATCTTTGTCCGCATCGAAGCCATTGGAGATGCCATCGCGGGGGCAACGCCGTCGGCGTACACGCTCCAGATTGACAGCGCAATGAAGTTGACGGGCTTTGGCAAACTTGAAAGCAACAACAACCTTGTGGCGATTGACTTCAAAGGAATGCTTGCCAATGATCCGGTGGCAGGCCGTTTCACCGAGATCACCGTCATCAACACAAATGCGGCGGTGGTGTAATGGCGTTCAACATCAATCCAGCGCAAGAGATGAGCGTAACGTTTACGTTTGTATTCACGTACGATCAAGGCAAGCTCTCGGAGCGGGTGACGTACTACCCCAACCGCATCGCAAAGGCTTTGGATCAGCCAGATGTTATTGTGTATGCAGAGTTTCTTGACGCGGTATGCGAACGCGGGTTGTTTGGGGATGAGCAGGGCAACCCGATCAGTGCGGTGGAGTGGCGGGAGCGCACGCCGGACATGGCGTGGCTGCAAGGTCGCATTTACGCGGCGGTGCTAGACCATCACCGCCCAAAATAGAAACGCTGGATCAGCTTGCGCTTGCGTTAGCTGATCCAGACGTTGCCGATTTTCCCGAATGGTACATGGACATTTGGGAATACAAGCGGATGGCAGAGCTATTTGGGGTCTCGTTTTGGGAGTTTGTGCAAATGGTGCAGACGCAGCAACACTGGCTACATTGGGGACGGGCGTGGCTGTACGCTGAAGCCAACAAGCCGACATGGAGCAACGCATGATTGCAGCAGGGTTAAGCATTGGGCTTCAGGTGGTGGGTGGCATTGCGACGGTGCAAACATTGCAGGCGGTGTCGAATGCCTTCACCAGCACCGCCATGTCAGCCAAGCAGCTGTACTCGCAAAACGAGCAACTTGCGCTTAGTCTCAAATCGCTAGCGGCGGGCGAACTGATCCGTAAAGGCGCATTCCAAGACATGGCGGATGCGCAATCATTTGCCACGCGCAAGGCGAAGGAAATGATTGAGTGGAATCGCCGCCTTGCGGTAGAAAGCCCGTTCACGTCGCAACAGGTTGCCGCCACCATGAAAATGGCAACAGCGTACGGCTTTAGCGCGGCAAGCCTTGACAAGTACGGCACCACCGCCCAGCGCGTCACCGAAGCCGTGCTGAACCAAGCAACTGCGATGGGAGCCGGTGCGGATGTCATGCAGCGCGTAATGCTCGCATTGGGGCAAATGTCCGCAACGGGGCGCGTCACAGGCGAGGAGCTTAATCAGTTATCAGAGGCGGGCATCAATGCGCGAGATAGTATTGCCCGTGAGCTTGGGGTGAGCGTGCCCGACCTTATGCGGATGATTGAGCGAGGGCAGGTGTCTGGGGCGGCGGGTATCAGTGCCATCGTAAGCGACATGGAGCGCAACGCGGGCGGCGCGGGAAAAGAGAGTGCTAGCACCATTCAGGGGATGGAAGCCACCCTAGAGGATGCCAAAGCCTTTGCCATGCTCGACCTTGCCACACCAGCAATGCAGGAATACGGCAAGCTGCTAGGGGCAATTGGTGAAGCGGCAAGCGACCCCGCCGCGACGGGGTTTATCAAAGAGCTTGGGGTGACGTTTGGGCAAATCGCTGCCCTTACGTTTGATCCAGCGATTGGTTTTTTAAAAGCCCTGCAAGACAGCGCGCCCGCCGCTCGCACCGTACAATTTGCGCTATCGCTCATGGCCGACAGGATGTTTGGCGCGGGCACAGTGGCAACAACGGCGTGGCTAATGGATGCCGTGCCAAATGCGTATGACAACCGAATAAACGCGGGGCGCGGGCGATTGCTTGACCAAGCCGACCCCGTCGCCCTGTTGCAGCGCGATCTTGAGCAGGCGCGGCAACAGGTGGCGATGTCAGACCAAGCCGCTCGCACCGCCCGCGATCCGCTTCTTCGTACCGAGCGCGATTGGGGCTATGGCTACCCCACCACGACGATGCGGCGCGATGCCATGCGCACAGCAACGTATGCGGCGCGGCAGGCGGCTGAAGCGCGGCAAGCAGAGCAACAACTCACACAGGTACTTGAGGATGCCCGCGCCGCCCCCACCCTACGAAGTCAATATGATACCCTCGTGAGCGAGGGGGTGGATGTGTCCGACATTGACGCTAAACTAAGTGAGCTTAGTCAAGCACTGTCAGCACAAGAACAATTACAAGACCGCCTTAGCCAACTAAAGCAGATCCAGACGAGGCCCGGATCTTCCCCCGAAATGCACGCCGCATGGGATAGAAAAACTGAACATTACATCCGTGCCATCGACGAATACGACACCATCGCTATTGCCCTTGCAAAGCAAATCCAAAGCGAGGTGGCACTTAAGCAAGCCAAACAAGAAGGCACGATTGCCACCGAAAATGCAGCGATAGCCGAAGCAAACCGCGTCGAACGGCTTGCGGCACACCGATTGCAATACAAGCTCCAAGCCGAT
>JAAUTZ010000168.1 GCA_012031225.1 Chloroflexaceae bacterium | reverse complement strand
ATGCCACGGGCGACTACGCCGCCGCCCGCCCGCTGTACGAACGCGCCCTCGAAATCCGCGAGCGGGTGCTGGGCCCAGACCACCCCACACCGCCCAAAGCCTCAACAATCTGGCGATCAACCTGTACTACCAACAGGAGTATGCGGCGGCCCTGCCCCTGATGGAACGCGCCGTGGCAATCTGGATGCAGAAGCTAGGCGCACAGCACCCCAATACGCAGCAAGCGGTGCAGTCGCTGGCGGCAATGCGGCGGGATGCGGAGGGTGGGGGATAGGTGTTAGGGGTCAGGTTTCAGGGAAGGCAGACCACGAAGCGCACGAAGCCGCCATCCGCGAACTGGTTGCCACCCACGATGCCGTGTGGGATCGGCGCACAGCGTATGGCGACTTCTACCGTGTTGCGGGTATACTTAAGGCAGTAGACGGGCGCGACCTCGCCGTTGTGACCGTCTGGATCGTGCGTCCCGACAAGGCAGGTAGCTATCGCTTTGTCACCTTGATCCCCCAGAGGAGGAAGCCCAATGCACCCTGAACTTTACACCCGCGTGGTACTCACCCGCGACATCCCCGCCGCACACCTGAAGGCGGGCGACACGGCAATCTACATTGAACACCTGCCCGTGGCAGACGGCGAAGCAGGCGCAATCCTCGAAGTGTTCAACGCGCTGGGCGAGACGATAGCAGTCGTCACGGTGCCGATCAGCGCGATAGAAAGCCCCCGCGCCAACTACATCCCCGCCGTGCGTGTCTGGGAAGACGTGCCCGCATAGGAGCGGGCGGCTGGAGAGCGAGGGGCGGAGGGCGGGTGGGGGGCGGGGCGTAGACGTTGCAGCAGCACGCCGCCCTGTCGAGCACGGCATCAAGGCCGATGCAATACCCCCTGTCGTGCTTATGATGGCGTGTCTGGGCGGCGCACGCGGATGCGCCCAAGCTCAATCACCACCAGCATGCCGGTGAGCGTTTCGCCGGCCAGATGCCCCAATGCGGCACTGATCTCGTCATTTACCACCGATGTAGGGAGTGTATCGGGAATGCGTGACACGATGATGCCCGCGTGTGTGCCCGGTGGAAATAGCCCCATATTGGCAAAGCCCTTGTCGGCGGTGATGAGCGTGGCACCGGTTGCTTGGGCATACGCAAACACGGCGGTATCGCTGGCCCCGCGCAACCCGACATCCCGCACATCCTCGACGGTATGCCCTGCCTGTCGCAGCAGGGCTGCCAGCGAGCGCGACAGATCCTCGTCTATCAGCACTACGGCCATGGCGGGTTAGCCCGTCACCAGCACATCTTCGCCGGCCACCACGCGGGCCGCATACGCTAGTACTGCCAGCACATCCTCAATGGTGATGGCATAGTCGGTGGCAACGTCTTGCACCGTCATACCACCAGCCAGTTTCGCCAGAATCAGATCAACTGGCACCCGCGTGCCGTGGACCGTTGGCCGCCCGAAGCGCACCGTCGGATCAACAACAATGCGCGGCGCAAGTTCCCGTCCTTCCATTGTGGTTTCCTCCTCTCATCCCGGAGCGACTCACGCCAGTTCGTGCGCCCCCGCATCCCCCGCCAGCCAGCCAATGCGGGCAGGGGTGCCGCGCACCGCGCCGACCTGCCCCGCGTGGAGCCTATCCAATTCGGTCATCGCACGCTCCTTTCTGCATCGCTTTCATTATACACACCGCAGGCACAGCACGCATTGGCCGGGGCGGCGGGCGGGGAAGGCAGGGGGCAGGCAGGGGCATTCATTGTATTACGTGACACTGCCCCATCCGTATGCTATAATCGCTGTTTAGCGGGGCGGCGGCGCGCTCCCCTGTGCAGGCAAGGATGACAGCATGGCCCTCACTAAATCGCACCTCTACCGTACCCTCTGGGAAAGTTGCGACCAGCTACGCGGCGGTATGGATGCCTCGCAGTATAAGGATTATGTGCTCACGCTCCTGTTCCTCAAATACATCTCCGATAAGTATGGCAATGATCCCCACCCACTGATCTACATCCCATCCGGCTGCCACTTTGATGATCTGATTGCGCTCAAGGGCCGTCCTGAGATTGGCGAGCAGATCAATGTGATTACCCACACCATCGCCAAAGAGAATGACCTTCAGGGCATCGTGGATCAAGCCGACTTCAACGATGAGGCCAAGCTCGGCCGGGGCAAAGCCAAGCAAGATCGCCTCTCCAACCTGATCGGCATCTTTGAGGGGCTTGACTTGCGCGTCAACCGCGCCGATGGCGATGACCTGCTCGGCGATGCCTACGAATACCTGATGCGGAACTTCGCCACCCAGTCCGGGCGAAGCAAGGGCCAGTTCTACACGCCCGCTGAGGTGTCGCGGGTGATGGCCCAGATTATCGGCATTGAGGCGAGCGACCGATCTGAACAAACCCTCTACGACCCGACCTGTGGCTCTGGCTCGCTGCTGATCCGGGCCGCCGCCGCCGCGCCCATCGAGCTGTCTATCTTTGGCCAAGAGAAGGATAGCGTCACCTACGCCCTTGCACGCATGAATATGATCCTGCACGGGTACGCCTCCGCCGATATACGCCATGGCGATACGCTGGTTGCGCCCCAATTCACCGACACGCACACCGGCGGCCTGCGCCGCTTCGATTTTGCGGTGGCCAATCCGCCCTTCTCGGATAAGGCGTGGACGAACGGGCTGCACCCCGAACGGGATCCGTACAACCGCTTTGTGGATGGCATCCCGCCTGACAAGAACGGCGACTATGCCTTTTTGCAGCACCTGCTCGCATCGCTCAAGAGTACGGGCAAGGGCGCGATCATCTTGCCGCACGGGGTGCTGTTTCGCGGCAACCGCGAGGCCGACATCCGCCGGAAGCTGGTGCAGCGGGGGGTGATCAAGGGCATCATTGGCCTGCCGCCCAACCTGTTCTATGGCACAGGTATTCCCGCGTGCATTGTGGTGCTCGATAAAGCGGACGCGAAGGTACGCACAGGCATCTTTATGCTTGACGCGAGTCGTGGGTATAGCAAGGATGGTGACAAGAACCGCCTCCGCGAGCGCGACATCCACCAGATCGTGGCTGTGTTTACCGCACAGCGCAGCGTGCCCGGCTATGCGCGTATGGTTGCGCTGGCCGAGATTGAAGCCAACGCCTACAATTTGAACCTGCCGCGCTACATTGATAGCAGCCCGCCGCCCGAACAGCACGACCTCGCCGCGCATATGCTGGGCGGCATTCCCGCTGCCGATGTGGCCGCCCTTGTGGCCTACTGGGGCGTGTTCCCCTCGCTGCACGCCGCCCTGTTTGCCCCCGCCCCGCACCCCGATGCGTACATCCTGTGCGTTGCGCCCGATGCGGTGCAAGCGGTGATCCAGCACCACCCAGCGGTGCAAGCCTATGTGGATGATGTTCACACGCGCTTTGCGAAATGGAGCGTGAAGCAGGCTCCGCTCCTCAGCGCGATTGACGGCAATAAATCCCCCGCGCGGCAAATCCCCGCGCGACCTGATCCGCATCCTCGCCGATAGCCTGCTTGACGACTTCGCCGCGCTGCCCCTGCTCGATCCGTACACGCTCTATCAACGCCTGCTGGATTACTGGAACACGACGATGCAGGATGATGTGTATCGCTTGGTCGAGCAGGATTGGTACACGGCGGCCCAGCCTAGTGCCCATCGGGCGGGCCACCAATGGCGCGGAGCATGTGCTTGTGGTGGGCAAGCACAAGTATCTCGCCGAGCTACTGCCGCCCGCGCTGCTGCTCAATCGCTACTTTGCCCTGAACAGCGGCATCTGGATACGCTCTCCGCCGCCACCGAGAGAGCCAAAGCGGAGCTGGATGGGCTGATCGAGGAGCACGCCGGCGAAGATGGGCTGCTTGGCGAGGAGCCAACACTGGCCAGTGTGAAGCGCGTGCGTCGTCAGGCTGGGCTGGATGTGCGCCAGCGCGCAGTCCTCGATGCCTTCGTGCGCCTGCACGATGCCCACACCGCCGCCCGCACCGCCGCCGATACCGCCCACGCCGACCTGATGCGTCAGGTATTCGCCCGCTACGCCACCCTTACGGTGGCTGAGATCACCGAATTGGAGGTGCAGGATAAGTGGCTGGCAAGCCTTGCCACCAACGTTACGCAGGAGCTAGAGCGCATCCCGCAGCAGCTTGCGGCCCGCGTGCGCGAGCTGCACCACCGCTACGCCACGCCGCTGCCAGAGCTTGCCGCCGCAACCACCGCCGCCTATGCCCGTGTGCAGGCCCACCTCGCCACGCTAGGAATACCCCACCCCATGACACCGCCGACCCCGCCCACTGTGCCGCCCGGCTACAAACAGACCGAGATTGGCGTGATCCCAGAAGATTGGGAAGTGAAGCGGCTGGGGGAGATTGGTTCTTTTTCAAGGGGACGTGGTATTAAGCGTGATGATTGTAT
>JAAUTZ010000167.1 GCA_012031225.1 Chloroflexaceae bacterium | reverse complement strand
GTGGGCGTGGGGCGCGGCGCGGACGTGACGGTGGGGGCCGAGAAAACAGGCGGGCGGGCGGGGCGGTTCGGGAGCTTGCAAGGGCGGCAAGTCAAGGCTTGCGCAGCCACCGAGCCACCCGAGTACAAGCAGCAAGCCTAGCATGCAGCAGGCGTGCGGCAGGCTCCATCTGGGCATCGTGCGGCGGCTACCCACGCTGCGCGAGGGGGATGAACTCACGCGCTTGCGCCCCAACGTAGCGAGCTTCAGGGCGCACCAGCCGGGGCTGGGTAAGCTGTTCGGCGATGTGTGCGATCCAGCCGGGCATCCGCGCACAGGCAAACGCTACCGTGAAGTAATCGAGCGGGAAGCCCAACTGATAGAGCAACGGCGCACTGTAAAACTCGACATTGGGGTGGAGCTTGCGCTGCACAAAAAACGGGTGCTGCTGCACCTGCGCGGCTACCGCTTCGGCAACGGCGTGGGCCATGCTTGCGTGCGGATCGGTAAACGGGCGGTTGGCAAGGGCCGCCGATTGCAGGCGTAGGTGGCGCACACGCGGGTCCTCGCCCTCGAAGATCCGATGCCCCACCCCCATCAGGCGTTGCTTGCTGGCGACAAATGCGGCAAGCGCGGCAGGGACTTGCTCTGGCTCGCCCATCGCCAGAAAGAGCCGCATGGCGTGTTCGTTGGCCCCCCCGTGCGCTAAGCCTTTCAGCGTCGAGAGCGCGGCGATCACGGCACTGCCCAGATCGTTGCGGGTGCTTGTCACCACTGCGCCAACAAACGTTGAGATGTTTAGCCCGTTTTCAGCGAGCACAACCATATAGGTATCGAGGGCTTGCACCGCCACCGGATCAGGCGCAGTGCCGTGCAGCATCCACAAGAAATTGGCCGCGTGGCTGAGGGTCGGGTCAGGCGGGATCGGCGGCTTGCCATTGCGGAGCCGGATCAGCGTTGCCACAAGCGTCGGGAGCTGCGCCGTCGCAGTGATTGCCTGCTCTAGAATCGTCTCCGGTTGCATAATTGGCAGTTCGTGAAATTGGGCCAGCAGGGCCAGTGCCGTCCGCACCGCATCCAGCCCGTGCCCATAGGTTGGCACAGCCCGCAGCAGAGCGAGTTCATCGGGGCTGAGCGGGCGGGCAGCGGCAAGGCGTTCGCGCAACTGCCCAAGTTCGGCGGCGGTGGGTAGCTCGTCGTGCCACAGCAGATGCACCACTTCTTCCCATGTGGCGTGGCTGGCAAGAGGGTGGAAGTCGTAGCCACAATAGGCGAGGCGGCGGGCCGGACCGTCTACCTCGCTCAGGCGTGTCTGGCCAAGGATCGTGCCGTCAATCTCCAAGCCAAGTGGCTGTGTCGTCTCCGCTGTACCCATACCGCCTCGCTTAGGATTGCCCATAGACGGGGATCGTTGCACCACTGATGATGCGGGCATCAGCCCCCACCAGAAAGCGGATCACGGCGGCGATCTCAGCCGGTTTGACCCACGTATCGAAATTGCCGTTGGGCATGGCCGCCCGGTTGCCGGGCGTATCAATCGTGCTGGGCAGCACCGCATTGACGGTAATATTCTGCTCAAGCAGTTCGGCAGCCATTGTTTCAGTCAGGTACAGCACAGCCCGCTTCGAGGCCGCATAGGCCGCGAGGTTCTTGCTGGGCTGGACCGCGGCCCGCGAGCCGATGTTGATGATTGCGCCGCTGCCGCGTGCGATCATGTGCGGCACGGCATAGCGGCTCGTCAGCACCGCCGTCTTCAGATTAAGGTCGAGCTGCCCCTGCCACACGTCCCAATCGGTGGCGTGGACGGGCTTGCCCCCCGCAAAGCCGCCTGCAATGTTGATCAGGATGTTTATCCCGCCATGCGTTGTGGCAACATCATTGCAGAAGGTTTCGACGGCTGCCGCATCGAGCAGGTTTACCACCGCCCCATGCAGGCGAGCATCGGCGGGCAGCCCTTGCCGCTCGCGCAGGGTGTCTAGTTCGCCCGCGTGTTGGTGAGGCACGGCAATGGTTGCGCCGTCGTTGTGCAGAGCGGCGACAACTGCCCCGCCCAAGCCGCCCGTTGCGCCCGTAATCAGGGCAATTTTGCCTTCCAGTGGGAGGGTCACAGGCATTGCTCCTTACTGCATCAAGAGTTCGCGGATGGGCTGATCACCGTTCTGGACGCGGCGCATGGTGCGGCGGAAGGCGCGCAATGCCGCCAACCCCCACCAAAAGGTAAGCAGCGAGCCAAGCACCAAGCCGACGGTGCTACCGACGGTCAAGCCAGTGATGAACATAACTGGGTTTAGCCCAGTCGCAGGTGCAGACTGAACTGGGTCTGCAAGAGGGGCAGGATTTTCGTTGCTCATAGAGATTCCTCATTTCACAGATATTATTGAACCACCAGAACGGGAGTCGCATGGTTCCAGAGCCGCTCTAATTGATAGAACTCGCGCTGGGCGACGCTAAACACATGCACAATTACGTCGGCATAATCTAGCACAACCCATCCCGTGCCAGACAAGCCCTCGATGCGCGGGTGGCGATCAAACTCGCCGTGGATGTGTTCATCAACGTGATCCACGATAGCCTTCATTTGGCGTTCGTTATCTACCGAGCAGATCACAAAATAGTCTGCCAGCGAGCTTTGCTTGCGAATATCCAGCAGCACAATGTCGTGGGCTTGTTTGTCTTCGGTAAGTTCGACAATGCGATGGGCAAGGCGTGCGATGTCTATAGTGCGTCCTCCTTATAGGATGGTACTGGTGCAACCATCATTGGTTCCAAGTTTGTCTTATTGTACTGTGAGAGTCAGACTAGCGTCAAGGCAGATCAGGCCGTAATGTAGATCGGATTGGTGTAGAGCCACGGTTGCCCCGTGCGCCGCCCTTCAAGGCGGTAGGTGCCGGGCGCGGTGGGCGTGTAGTGCAGGCTGCCCGTGCCCGTGTGCAGCCCGTCGCCGTTGCCAATCAGCCGTAGCTCCGTATCGGCGAGGGCCGGCTCGGACAGCTCGCCACGCAGCGTAATGGGACCATCGGCGAGGGCAAGCGTATCGCCTATATGGGCGGTGTGGCTGGCTTGCTGCGCGGTGAAGGGACTCTGGGGCAGTGGGCCGTACAGCCGATTAACGAAGTAACTCTGCCCCTGCTGGAGCGCACGATAGACTTGCCGACTGGCAGTTGTCCAGTCGCGGTTGAGGGGCGCATCCAGTAGCACATAGTTGGTCAAAGTTTGGAACAGCCAGAAGTACGGAAAGACGACGTAGCGTTCGCCCGCGTGGTGGATATGGAAGGCGTGCGCGTCGAGACCGCCGAGCGCAAAGGTGCGCTGCCCCTGTACATTGAGTTGATCCCACCACGCGAGAACATTTGCCGTGGGGCCTTTCAGAGTCGGTTCGGGCCGCGTGAATTGTTCGGGGCGCGGCAGGCTGTCGCGGTTGCTGCGCCAATCAGCCATCAAGTTCCAGATCTCAATGCCGATGGGTGCGCCACTGCTCGCCCGGTTGATTTCCCAATCGGACCACGGATGGACCCCCAGCGTGCGATCCGCGAGATGATCATCGGGATGAGCCATAACGCCGAAGCCGCCTTTGGCATAGGTTTCATCTATGAAGGCTTGGGTGGGCTGTTCGCGGTTAATCACCTCCGCCACATCGAGCGCGAGGAAGTGGCTTTGGGTCGGCGTAACTTCGTGCCCTACCAGCACCAGCAAGTCGTTGTGCCAGCCTTCGGCGGGGCTAGCGGCACGGGTATCGTGATCGGTGATGATGATCCAGTCGAGGCGGGATTCGTGCGCCGCATCCAGCACATCGGTCAAACTGCCGGTTCCATCCGAATGGGTGGTGTGAATATGCAAAACTCCTGCATAGGTATAGCGTTGCTGCTCAGCCATGCGCCAGTTTACTCCTTGTTGCTTAGGCCACTATCAGTCAATCCCCTATTCAGTGTAACATGCCCACCCCGCACGTCAACCGCATCTAGGGCGGCGCGAGGCGGGCGGGGATCAGGGATCAGGTGGCGGGTGCTAGGTGTCAGGTGTCAGTACTGCGAAGGGCACACCGCAATTGGCTCGGTATGGCCTGCCGCATGCCCTTCGTGTGCTTCGTGGTAGGCGTGCCCTTCGTGTGCTTCGTGGTAGGCGTGCCTGCGTCGCCGCGCACCGCACACCCGCCGGCTTACCACTCGAAGCGGCACTGCTGCTCCCACAGGGCGTAGCCAATCTGTCCAAACATCACCACGTTGTACTGCGGGTTGAATTCTAGCCGCCCATTCTGGAAGTATTGCGTGGTCAGCACCGTATCGCCGATCTGCTCTTGCAGTTCGCCGGAGATCGGCAAGCCAAGCCGCCACGGGCCACTGAAGGTATCGTACTTTTCGAGGAACTTGCCCTTGACGCTGTAGCCTGTTTCAGGGAAGTAGCGTTCGTCGGGCGGGGTGGGCAGCGGCGGTGGGGGCGGC
>JAAUTZ010000166.1 GCA_012031225.1 Chloroflexaceae bacterium | reverse complement strand
AGCCGACCGCCGTACTGCCGACCGCCGTACCGCCGACCGCCGTGCCAGAGCCAACGCCAGAACCGACCGCCGTGCCGCCGACGGCAGAGCCAGTCGCGCAAGCTCCCGCCGAAATCTACTTGGACGTACTGCCGCAGAGCTTTGACGGCAACGGTGCGCCAACGCTTGGGCTAGCTACTGCGCCGATTGTGCTGATGGACTATAGCGACTTCCTGTGCCCCACCTGTCAACGCCACGTATTCAATGTTGAGCCACTGCTGATCGAGGAGTACGTGCGGCGTGGAGTGGTGCAGCTCGGCTTTCGGCCTGTGCTGAATCACGGTGAGCGTTCGCTGCGGACTTCCGAAGCGGCCTTCTGTGCCGGACGACAGGGCGGGTTCTGGGCCATGCACAGCCTGCTCTTTGCGCGGATGGATCAGGTTTGGGCAACGCCGGAGAGTGAACAGATTGCCCTGATGCGCCAATACATCACTGAGCTTGGGCTTGATCCAATTGCCTACGATGGCTGTGTCGCTAGTGGCGGCGCACTAACGCAGGTACAGAGCCTCGACGCAGAGCAGCGGTCACGCGGGATCATCGGGCAACCCACGTTCGAGATCAATGGCGTGCGCTTGGTAGGCTACCAATCATTTGAACGGTTCGAGCAGGTGATCGCGTCATTGCGCTAGCTCTTGATATTTAGAATTTTTGTGCTATACTACTCTGTCCAACGTATTGGTATACGATAGGAGCAGAACTGTATGCACATACCAGATCACTTGCGCCCGCCGCCCGATTACGCGCTGGGCTGGCTATGGCGGCTAACCGCCCAACAGCACCGCCTCCAAGCCCACTTCTGGCGCAGCGATAGCACATTGCGTCCGGCAATCTGGCGGCGGCTCGTGCGGATTGAGCACGCCCTCGGCTATGTGTGGGAAGAACGGCGACGCTTGCAGGCTGGCGCACCGCCCGCCCCGCCCGACTATGATCCCTTTGCGCCGGTTGTGCCGTTCGATCCCGATGCCCCCGAAGCCATCCCTAGCCGCAAGGCGTGGGCTACACGGGTGGCTGCGATCCGTGCCGATTATCAGCAGGGGCACGGGTTGGGCAAGCCCGCCCTTGCTGAGAAGTACGGGCTATCACTGGCGACAATCCGGCGCATCCTGCGTGACGAGTGCCCGCGCACAGCCCATCTCGAAGCCCGCGACGTGCAGGCAATCCGCGCCCGCTATGCCGCATGCAAGGGGCAGCGCGGGATTATCGGTGAGCTAGCTGCGACTTATCAGGTGCATCGCAGCACGATCTTCGAGATCGTGACGTGGCGCACATGGCGCAATCTCGCCCCACGCGAGTGAAGGGCAGTGGGGAGCGGATGCAAGGGAGCAGCTGTCGGGTGGCAGGGGGCACGCAGGCAAGGCGACCAGTGCCCCCCGGTCACCCGCCCCCGTACACCCTACAGCCCTCAAGGCTCAGGCGGGAGCGGGTGGGTTGCGGTGTACCACACATAGAGCGATACCGCGCCTAGTATCAGGGCAATGCCGAGCATCTGCCAAAAGCGCGTGAGCTGCTCACCAAGCAGCAGGCTCGCAAGCAGCAGCGTTGTCACCAACCGCCAGCCAAACATACTACTCACGAAGGGCGCACCCAAGCGGCGGATCGTGCTGATCTGGGCGATGTTTGCACCGAGCAATACAAACAGCGCAAACGTGCCGAATGCCAACCAACCATCCTGCCCCAGCCGCGCCCAGCTCCTCCAATCTTCGCCGACTAATAGGCTCAGGATGCCTGAAGCCAGCACCAGCGTGAGCAACTGGATCAGCAGCATCGTTTCGCCCGTCAGGTCACGCTGGGCCGAGCGGCGGATCAGCAGCATGTAGCACGCCAGAAAGAGGCTGCTCAGGAATGACAAGCCCATCCCGATCATGTCGTTGGTGGTAAGGGACAGCGTGAGGAGCGATGTGCCCGCCGTATCACTCAGCACCAGCACCCCGCCCAGCAACGATACCGCGATGGCGGGCAAGGTGTAGCGCGGGATGCGCTCGCCAAACAGCGTCGCCCCCAGCAGCGCAACCAGAAATGGCGTGGTGAGGGCGATCATCTGCACATAGACGGCAAGGGTGTAGCTTGCCGCCAGCACATTGGTGACACTGCGCCCCACCACCGCCAGCGCAAACAGCCACGCTACCGGCGAGATCAGCGCACTTCGGCTCGCGTGGTGCCACAGATGCCAGCCAATCAGCACCAGCACAACCCCATTAGCGGCGGCAAGCATGGCCAAGCCGGGCAGGTGGCTCACCGTTTGCAGGTAGCGGGCGAAAACCGGGTATGCGCCCCAGCCGGTATGCCCCAACAGAGCCGCCCCAATCCAGAACCACGTCGGGTCGGTGGGGGCGGTTGCAAGTGTTTGTTTGCTCATAGGCAGTATCATACCATGTGTGGTAACATTGCTACGTGTGAGACAGCATGTGTTAGCAGCAAGGAGGACCCTCGCATGGCAGCATTAGTTGATCTGGTTGAGCGGTTTCTTGAACAGGATGAGTGGTATCCCGAACGCCACCCCGAAGAAGACGTGCTCCGCGCCTCGTTTAATGGCGACAATGGGCGGTGGCAGTGCCTTGTGCGGGTGCGCCAGAATGTGCAGGTGATGTTCTTCTCGATGTGCCCCGTCACCGTGCCCACCGAACGCCGCCCGGCCATGGCGGAGTTTCTCACCCGTGCGAACTACGGCTTGGTGTTAGGCAACTTTGAGATGGATTTTGAGGATGGCGAGATACGCTACAAAACCAGCATTGACGTAGAGCGCATTCCGCTTGATCTGCTTGAGCAGTCGGCGTGGAGCTTAGATCTGTTCAAAGATATAACCTACCCGAATGTACTGATGATGGACAAGTATCTGCCGGGCATCATGCGGGTCATTGCCAGCAATGAGGCTCCTGCTGCAATTATTGCCGAGATTGAGGGCTAGGCGCGGCGGGCGGCCCGCCCCTACACTATCGCCCGGCTGCTACCTGCGCCAGCCGCGCATCGAAGCGGGGAGCCGCCTGTGCCCACGCATACGGCAGGGCTAGCTCGCGCCACGCCCAATGGCGCATCGTGCTGATCTGCTCCAGCGTCGTGCGGAGCCGTAGCACTAGCTCGGCGGGGGTGTGGTAGAGGCAGTGCGCGTGATAGGCGGGCGGCAGCAGTTCGGGGTAGCTTAGGCGGTGCGGCAACACGGGCACACAGCCGCAGAAGATCGCCTCTAGGACACTGATCCCGAAAAACTCTTGCGCGGCGGTGCTGACCACAAGATCAGCTTGGTGCAGCAGGCGGCTGTAACTAGCGGCATCGGCGGCGTAGCCCCAATGCACGGTGCAATGGGCCCAGCGGTGGCGGGCAGCCGCAAATCGCTCGGCCTGCGGGTCTACGTAATCGCCCGCCATAATCAAGCGAAAGGCAATGCCCTGTGCTTCAAGGGCTTCGAGCGCGGCAAAAAACTGCTCCGGCTGCTTGTCGTAATCCCACCGGCTATTCCACAAAATGATCGGCGGTAGGCTTGGCTCCGGTGCAGTTGCGGGGGCATATGGTTCGTGGCGGGCGAGGTCTATCCCCGGATAGCAGACGTAGCTCTTGGCCGCTAGTGGCTCGATCAAGTCAAGCTCCTGATAATCGTGGTAGCGGCTGGGTAGCTCTGGCAGTGCCGCCAGAAAGCTCGTGCGGTGAAAGTCCGAGTTGAACAGCACCGCATCCGCCGCTAGCGCACTGGTGTAGTTGCTCCACGCATAGCTCAAGTCCCGGCTACGTCCCGTCGGCAAGGGTAGGTCAGTTGGTTCTCGTGCATATACAGCACAACCGGCAGATCGGCAGGCAGGCTCCGTCGCGCCAAGCCGAGCAGCGTCGGTAGATCCAGCATATCGGTGGTGATTAGCAGGTCAGGGGCGTGGTGCAAATTGGCAAGCTGCCGCGCCAAGCTCACGGCTGCACCACGCATCCGCCACCGCCAGCCGCCCGTGATGGGCAGCGTCAGGAGCGTGATCTGGTGCTGGCTGTGCTGGGCGTAGCCCTGCGCGACGGCAGCGTGCGAGCCACCGTGAAACGGATCGAGCCAGAGGATGTGCATGCCCCGTATTATACCGCCTGTTTACCGATCACCTGACACGGTAGCCCTGCATCCCAACACCTGAGATCGAGCCAGTTTTCAGGTTTGCATCAGTGCAAGCCGGCTACGATCTGGTATAGTGTAGGCAATACTGGACTTCGCAAGAGGGAAATCACGACGCTATGGGCAAATCGTCAGATCAATCGCCAGCTCAATCGCCAGAGCCATATACCGGCAAAACGATCATCAAGCCGCGCCAGCGGTCGGGCAACCCGCCGCCCACGCTGCCCGCCGTGCCGCGTGTTTACCAAAACCCGCCGCCCTCGCAGCGCAAACAGACCCGCCGCAACCCACCCCCACCGGGCTGCGGCTACGCCCGGTTGCCGCCC
>JAAUTZ010000165.1 GCA_012031225.1 Chloroflexaceae bacterium | reverse complement strand
GGCGTGGCTAGCAGCCAACCCGCCCGTGACGTGGTACCCGCCCTACACGCCACAAACGATCACGGACACGGATGGCGAGTAGTGTCGGTGGTACGTGTCAGCCCGCCCGCCCCCGCCCTGTACCCCCTGTACCCGCCGCGTGCGCTGCCTGTGTGGGGGGTGTATTCCTGATGGGTAGAGGCAATACACCGCTGATACACCCTGCCGCGAAGACATATAATACAGCCACTCCCCCGATCACCCGAAACCTGATACCTCATGCTGCTCTTCGTGCTCTTCGCGTTCTTCGTGCCCTTCGTGGTGCGTCTTGCCTGCCCTACACCACGGGCAGCCCGCTCGTGGGGATGGGTGAAGTGTGCTTCCCGCACCCATCCCCCATCCTGCCCCTATGCACCACCTATCGCTACAAGCAGCCCGACAAGTGCGAAGCCCCCGACCAGCACCAGCGGGAGGCACCCACCACCGCCCTGATCCACTGGCTCCGTTTGCACATAGATGACCTGCGGCTGACGCTGTGTGACGAACAGCGAGCGAATGACCATTCCGGCAACAAACGCGATCCCGCTAAAGAAAATGAGTGCTTCCATCGGTGTTTTCCTCCTATAGAGCGTAGCTTGTGTCTTTTCTGCCCTGCCTGTAGTAAACTACATCTAGGCGTGGAGATGCTCCCGCGCAGCAGCGGAACTTCCCGCGTGGGGCGTGCGGAAATTTCCCCATCGGCATCGCATTCTTCCGCACGGCGCAAGGGTAGACTGGTTGCAGTGCAAATGAACAGACCGATGGAGGAGTTATGACAACCAGCAACAGAAGTGCAACCTTTGGCAACCTGCTTAAGGGAGCCATCAACGGCATTGCTAACTATGAGGGCAAAACCGCGCCCATCATTGAAGAGGAACTTGGTGCGCTGATCGGCGTAGCTGGCAAGACGATCCAGCGCTATAAGAGCGGATACATACCCCCGTTCGACCGCGATAATGATGCTGTACGTGTGCTGGCTGAGGCGGCAGTCCGGCGCGGCTTTGTCGGGCGCGAGTGGCTCCAACGCTTCTTGCACGCTGCCCGCTACCCCGCCCCCGACAAGCTCTTAAATGAGCTATGTCCCGTCTCCACACCATCCCACACGAAGCCTGATCGCGTGTATCAGAACATCCCGGCACCGACCTATAGCTATTTTGTCATGCGCCAGCAAGCATTCGCCGAGGTGGTAGATGGCATTGAGCGTCGTTCAGCAGTTGTGCTGATCGCCAGTCTAGGTGGGATGGCAAGACCAGTCTCGCCCGCGAAATCGCTGCCCATTCGCTTCGGGAAGACAGTGCTGTGCCTCACTTCGATGCGGTGGTCTGGGTGAGCGACCGCGACCGACCCGGCACGACTACCTTTAGCACTGTGCTGGATACGATTGCACAGACCCTCGATTACCCCGGCATCGCGCAATACACCCACAGTGAAAAGCAGTATGAAGTTGAGCAACTGCTGCGCCGCCAGCGGGTGCTGCTGGTCGTTGACAACTTCGAGACGATTACCGATGGTGTCCTGCTAGAATGGCTGCTGCGCCTGCCTGAGCCAAGCAAGGCGATCATTACGACCCGCCAGTATCGCCGCGAATTCCGCAACAGTGCCATTCTGGTGAATCTGCACGGCATGACGGAGGCTGAGACGTGGGAACTGGTGGATGAGCGACTGCGGGTGCTGCGGATGGAGACGCTGGTCAGTGACCGGACCCAACTGGAACCCCTGCTCACGGCAACGGGCGGCAACCCGAAGGCGATTACGCTGACGATGGGCTTGCTAAAGTATGAACGTCGCCCGCTCCAGCAGATTGTGGATGACCTGTATGCTGCCCGTGGCGACCTGTTCGATGATCTGTTCAGTTGGGCGTGGGCACTACTGGATGACGCAGCACGGCGATTGCTGATGATTGCCACTTTCTTTGTGGACAGTGCCAGCATCGCAGCCCTCTCTGCGACAGCTGATGTGACGGGCTTCGACTTTGACCGAGCAATGGAGCGGCTCACCGACCTGTCGTTGCTGGACGAACAGCGTGCTGACCTTATGAGTGAGCCACGCTACACGCTGCACCCCCTTGTCCGCTCATTTGCGGGAGCACAGCTTGCAGAGCAACTGGAGTTCGAGCAGGCAGCGCGGATGCGGTGGGTAGCGTGGTATGAGCAAATTTTGCTACGCCCCGGATTATGTGCTTGCAGAGACGACAATCTAGAGCTTGATCGCTTAGACCAAGATTATAATTCCTGCTATGCCTCATTAGAATGGTCAGCTTATCACTTAAAAGAACTGGACAAAATATTGGAGTATTTAGATGCTGCTGAGTGTTACTATGATGTACGAGGACATTGGGATTTACAAAAGAAAATGTACCTCTTGTGGGCACAAGCATCGAGCAGGCTGAACGATCAAAGACAGGAAGTGGAGGGGTTAGCGATGTATATACAGCTTGCATCCCGCCGTGCTGATGTTGGCACGTTGGAGTCTTATATAACCAGAATGAAAGTCATTGCTTCATCAGTCCAACTTCCAGATAATATACAAGTGACATACCTTCACAGCATAGCGACATATCAATGATACTTGGGAACTTCCGAGAAGCGCAGTCTATTTGGGAGAGCATTCAGCAATTAGCTGACCAAACTCAGCACTGGATCAATGTTCGCTACTATACTGCAAAGTGCCTGTTCCATCAAGGTCTCATAGCGGATTCAAAAGGCGTTCTTTTGGATGTCATACAACACACTATTAAGGGTCCGGGTAGAATGAACTTTTTTGACAGCCAAATAGCCCTAGCAGAAATTTTTCTGCTTGAGGGAGAATCTGACAAGGCACAGAAAAGATTAGAATACATCCAAAAAGCACCTCACCTTCACCGCTATCAGATAGCTCAAACGCAGCGTCTTTCCGGTCAACTCCACACCCTACGAGGCGAATTACCTGAAGCTCACGCTTCGCTCACTGAAGCCATTGACCTCTTCGAGCGGATGGGTATGCGCCGCGAGCTCGCCGAAGCCCGCGAGGAACTGGCTCGCCTCGAAGCGCGGATGGCAGAAGCAGATGAGTGACACCGAGCGGGGCAGCGGCAAGGGGTTTGCTTGCCGCTGCCCCCAGCTTGATTGGCTATGCGTCGCTCCGCCGCACAGCGGCCGAGATGACCAACTCCAGCAACCGCGCGAGGATTACCAGCACCGCCCCCGGTACGGCATGCGGAAAGAGCGCATCAGCAACCAACGCGATAGTAAACAGCAGCACCAGCACACGGGTAAGCCGTGCATGGGTGATTGAGCGAGACACAGACGGACGGCGCGTATTTCGTTCTTCCTGTAGCATCGTAGTTGCTCCTTGTCAGTGTAGCGTGGAATACCCTGTGCTGTCAGTATCGCAACATTCCGCAAGGATGTGTGCCTGTTGAGGATAGAAATGATCGGCACCACCCCTGCGGAAGATTGCTTACGAGGTGCGGCGGATGCACAAGGGCACAGCAATGCCACCCGCCCCCACTGGCACTGACCAGCGCACCGGCGTTATCGCGGCAGACTGGGCAACCGCAGGGTGGTGGCTCGCCCTTCACGCGGGAGTAGGCACTGAACCGCGAAACCAACCGCCTTGCTGGCATACTGGTTGGAGCGGTAGGAGTACCGATACTGCTCAATGTTGAACCGCCCCACACAATTGGCACCACCATCCTACGCCTGTGCCACCGCCTCCTCTGGCGTGGAGCCGGGAGCGGTCGCTTGCGGCGGTGCGCTGGGGGGGCGAGCGCAGGGTGCTGTCTCGTGCTACACGCGGGAGCCTTCTAGCAGCAGACTGGACAAGCCCCCGGTTTGGGCTGGTCTCCTACGTGTGTGGTGCGGGGTTCGCTGTCGCCGCGACAAAGGGCATGGGTGTATGATACCGCCCCCGCCGAGATGCGGGCGTGCGCCTGCGAGCGATCCACCTGCAAGTTTTCGCACATGCGCCCAATCGGGACGTAGATCCGCCCACTCTGTGGCTCTTGGATGGCCAGAATCTCATCGCCATAAAATGTTATCGTTTGCGTGTTGGCAGGTTGGATCGCCTCTGTCATACAGGTTCCTTTGCTCCTCGCTATGGTTTCTTGTCACCAGCCCACGTTGGGCCGTGCTATCGTGATCGTCAACGCATGCGATGGGGACATACATCACGAGGATTATACCAAAGGGTGCGGGAAACGCCGCACCCTTCCTCCTGACGTGAGGTCTCATCCCCCTAGTGATCGGTGCTAGAGCAGGAAGACAAACCACGAAGGGCACGAAGACCACGAAGGGGCGGGTGTTAGGTGTCGGGTGCGAGGGGTGAGGTTTCAGGGAACACATACCACGAAGAACACGAAGGGCGCAGCCCGCTTCAGCGGGCTTGGGCGAGTAGCCGGGAGCTTTAGCTCGCGGCGGCGGGCGGCACGGCGACGCGCAGTAGCGGGGTCCGG
>JAAUTZ010000164.1 GCA_012031225.1 Chloroflexaceae bacterium | reverse complement strand
GGCGGCAAGCGGTAGGCGCGTGGCGCGTGGCAGCAGCACCAAGCGCACGGCTAGGGCCAGATCGTCTGGCTCAACTGCGTCGCGCCCTTCGAGTGCGGCCGCGGCCAGCGCAACCCGACACGCAAACAGATCGGCGCGTTGCCCTTCGATGCCAAAGGCCAGCGCGGCTTCGGCCAGCTGGTGCAGCTGGGTGTCGCTAATCTGCACGGCGGGCAGCAGCGTGCGGGCCTGCTCAATCAAGATCCGCAGGGCGATGCTTTCTTCGTGCCACGCGGCGTAATCGAGCTGCTGATTGCGGCGCACTGTTTCGGCACGGGTGCGGGCAGGCGTGCGGGTGAGTGGCGCAACAATAATCCCCACGCGGTCGAGCAGATGGCGGCGCGGCGTGCCTTCGGCGGGATCGTAGGTGGCCAGCAGCACCAAGCGGGCCGGCGAGCGTTGGCTGAGGCCCTCGCGCTCGACGCGCACGATGCCCGTATCGAGCGTGGCTAAGAGGTGATTGAGGCTGCTATCATCGAGCAGGTTGATGTTGTCTACATGCAGCAAGCCGCCATCGGCGCGAGCCAGTAGCCCAGCGCGATAGTGGCGTGTGCCAGTCGCAAGGGTGGCTTCCAGATCAAGCCCACCGAGTAGGCGATCTTCGGTGACACCAAGCGGCACTTCGACGAGATGGGCGCAGTGCGGCAAGCTGGCGACGAGTTCGGCAAAGCCGCGCATCAGGCTACTTTTGCCCGTCCCCGCACCCGCGCCGAGTATTACCCCGCCGAGCAGGGGATCCACGGCGAGCAACATCAGGGCGTGCTGGGCCTGATCCAGCCCGACGAGGGCCGCGAAGGGGATGCTTGTATGGGGCATGTCAACGCTTCCCAAGCTGCTCGCGGAAGGCTTTGATGATCTCCTCATCGCTGGGTGGCTCGCCTTTGTTACGTTCGTAGAGAATGGTGAGCGCGGCGATATAGGCTTCACCAAAGGCGGTGGTGAGGGCGGATGCGGTGATGGCTGAGACAGTCATGCCCGCTGCCGTGCCCGCGCCCGGTACCATCTTGAGCAATGCTCCGACCAACGCCCGCCCGGTGAGGGTGGCTGCTGTGCCAGTGATGACACTGCCGATCAGCGTGGTGAGGAAGCCAGTGCTGAGCGGAAAGCCAAACACAGCGGTGATCTGGGCGAGCATGCCAATCTGGATCGGAACCAGCACCACCGCATCAGCAAAAGGGATCGGGGTTGCTCCGGCGGCAGCGGCGGCAGCGGCGGCAGCGGCCACCGCCTGATGGGCCCGATCCCGCTTGAGGTTTATATCCACCTTCTGGGCTGCGGTCAAGGCGTTGCGGTGCGCTTCGGGCACAAGCTGCATGGTCACGTCAATCAGTTCGAGCAGGCCCATCGGCGGCAAGCTGTGCCCATCATCTAGCTCTTCGGACAGGGCCCGCACGCGCATCACATTCTTGACGGCGGGCAGTTCGGCTTGCACGATCCTGCGAAAGCCTTGATCGGCGCGGGCTTTGGTGATAATGGCAATAACCGGAACGTGCTTGGCCAGCATATCCACCAAGTGGCGTTCGCCGTCCTCGATGCGGCGCGTGTCTTCGGCAAGGCAGACCCACGCCACATGCATATGCTCTTGCGCGCTGGGGCTGTGCTGCCGCTCACGGAGCAACGCTTCGAGCGGCTGCAAGGTCTCCGCAAAGGCTTGCATCTCCAAGCCGCGTGTATCGAAAATCGAGACGGGGATGCCTTCTTTGGTGATCTCGCGGGTGTCTTTGGTGACCGGCCGCCCCTGCCCAGTGGTGGCGAGTTGCCCCTGAAAGACGGCGTTGATCAGCGTGCTTTTGCCCACGCCGGTTTTGCCGGCAATCAGAATATTCACCCGCCCGCGCCGAGTGAGGGCTTCGTTCAGGGCGCGGTCTACCTCGTGTACAATAGCAGGTTCAGCCATGCGTCATATCCTCCGGGCTGGCTCGTATGTCTCCACTTCCACGCCTCTATTGTAGCCGTTGTCGGGATGCTTGGCAACTGACTGGATGCTTGCCCCCCGCACGCCGCTCAACTGTGAGCTAGGCCACAGTCAGGGAGTATGTGTTGCTGGTAGCATGCGCTTGTGAGACACTCTTTGGGACAAGTACAGGAGGTTTTAGTTATGGCACGTATCTGTGTGTTTGATGTGAATGAAACGATGCTTGATTTGAAGGCAATGGCTCCTGCCTTTGCCGCCGTGTTTGGCGATGCCGCCGTGTTGAAGGAGTGGTTTGGGCAGATGTTGCAGAACGCCCTTGTCGCCACGATCACGCATACCTATGCCGACTTCGGGCAGCATGGCAAAGCCGCGCTCGATATGGTGGCCCAGCGACGGGCGTTTGCCCTTGATCCGGCAGTCCGTGATCAGCTCGTGGCAGGGATCCGTACCATCCCCGCCTACCCCGATGTGCGCCCAGCACTGGAGCAGATGCAGGCGGCGGGCTTGCGCCTTGCCGCGCTGACCAATTCAACCCACGCGGTAGCCCATGCTCAGTTGGACAATGCAGGCTTGCTCGACCTGTTCGAGGCGGTGCTCTCAGCCGATGCGGTGCAACGCCTAAAGCCGGCTCCTGAGCCGTATCAGATGGCAGCGCAGCACTTCGGTGTGCCGATCAGTGAGCTACGCCTGATTGCCTGCCATGCGTGGGATATTACAGGGGTGTTGCGGGCAGGTGGAGCGGGGGCATTTATTGCCCGCCCCGGTTTTGTGCTTGATCCGCTCGCACCGCGCCCCGATGTGGTGGGCGACACGATGGGCGCAATCGCTGAGCAGATCATCGCCAGCGAGCTAGGCGGGTAGTGCGGTAGGGCGTGGCAGGTAGCCCCCATCTCTCCCATCCATCCTGCCCACGCCCTCTCCCGTCCCCATCCCACCCGCACTCCTTGCGCCCCTTCGGGTGCTTCGTGGTCTGCGTTCCTGACCTGACACCTGATACCTAAAACTTGATACCCGACCCCTGACCCGCGCCCGCTTGACAGCCGCCCCGATCATCCCGTATACTTGTGCTAGCGAGCCGATGCCGAAAGGAGCCGCCCATGTCGCACGCGCAGCCCATCCCAACCCCGCCTGATACCTTCGATGAGCCGTGGAAGCTCATTCTCGAACACTATTTCCGCGACTTCCTGACCTTCCTGTTCCCCACCGTCGCCAACGCCATTGATTGGAGCCGTCCGCCGGAACCCATGCCCACCGAACTGGCCCGCCTGACCGCGACCAGCAGCACCGGCCCGCGCTCCGTGGATTGGCTCGTCAAGGTGTGGCTGCGCGATGGCACCGAACGCTGGCTGCTGATCCACATTGAAATCCAGAGCCAACCAGAGGCGGCGTTTCCGTACCGGCTGGCGATGTACCACTTCCACCTGCGGATCACCTATGCGCGTCCGGTGCTGTCGCTGGCGGTGCTAGGCGATGACAACCCCCATTGGCGACCGGATCGCTACGTAGACGACGTGCTGGGGCTGCGTCTCGAACTGATCTACCCGATGGTCAAACTCGTGGACTTCCGTGAGCGGGAGGAGGAGTTGCGCCAGAGCCAGAACCCGATGGCGGTGCTGGTGCGGGCCCATCTGGCAACACTGGACACGCGCCACGATCTGGAGCGGCGCAAGGCGGCGAAGCTGGCCCTGTTCCGCGATGTGCTGCGGTCGGGCTACACGGGCGACGAGTTGCGGCGATTGTTCAGCATTGCCGAGCGGTTTCTGAACCTGCCACGGGCGGACTACGAGGAGTTTCGGGCAACGATAGCAACGGAGTTAGGAGCGCAAGCAGTGGACATCATGAACAGTTTTGAACGTTACGGGCTGGAGCAGGGCGTGCAGCAGGGGCAAGGGAACCTCACCCTGCGCCAGCTAACGCGCAAATTCGGGGTGTTGCCGGAGGATGTGACGGCGCAAATCCGTGCGCTCGATAGCGAGCAGATGCTAGAATTAGCCGAGAGCCTGCTCGACTTCACCACCTTCGCTGACCTGACGGCATGGCTCGTGGATAATCCGCCCGCCAGCGCGACGGATGCGGGAGACGCGGGGGAGTGATTCGCTGGCGCAGGTGGCTGATGACGACCGATGCGTGGCTGGCCGATGACCGCTGGCTTGAATACCACCACGGCCGCACTGACGAACGTCGCGGATTGTTTGATCCGCCGCTGATGGAGCGCGGCCGTGCCCGCTAGTCCGGCGAGGATTAAGCCTCCTGTGCTGTACCTGCCCCCTGACCCTGCCCGCTTGACAGCCGCCCCGATCATCCCGTATACTTGTGCTAGCGAGCCGATGCCGAAAGGAGCAGCCCATGTCGCACGCGCAGCCCATCCCAACCCCGCCTGATACCTTCGATGAGCCGTGGAAGCTCATTCTCGAACACTATTTCCGCGACTTCCTGACCTTCCTGTTCCCCACCGTCGCCACCGCCATTGATTGGAGCCGTCCGCCGGAACCCATGCCCACCGAACTGGCC
>JAAUTZ010000063.1 GCA_012031225.1 Chloroflexaceae bacterium | reverse complement strand
ATGCGGGGACGGAGATGCGTGTACCGTGCTGATTGCTGACGCTCCGCAGCGGCGGATTGGGCAAGACGTAGCGACCTGTGAGGGGGTGAGGGGCAACCGCGAATGGGCCCTGCCCCCACGCAACCAAGCTGACTATGAGCAGAGTTGCCGCTGCGAGGAACAACCCGTGCCGAGGGCGATGCCGGGTGGCGTGCAGCAGAATGCTGGCAGCGATGAGCCAGATCGCCGCGCCTGCAAAGCGGACAGCGGGTGCGTTGAGAAACCAGAAGATCAAGCTGATAACGGGGGCAAGCAAGATACCTGCACTACGCCAATTGCGTACAGGGGTTGGATGGGGTGCAATCCAGAGCAGCACAAGCCCATAGCCACCGAGTGCCAATGGCACCCAAACTACGACGGCACGGAGGGTACCATGCAGCCATGCTCCCAGCCACTGCCACGAATGGATGACAGCATCGGATGGCAGCCCCGGCGCACGGGCCCAGCCCCGAATATAGGCGGCTTCACGGGCAACAGCCGCAGCGGGGATTTGCCATGCAACCGGCACAGCGACACTGTCACTGGGAAAGAGCGGGTAGCCACTTAGCCCCACACTGCGGAGCATCCAAAGCGATGCCCATAACCCCACCCAACCGAGCATGGTTCCCACCTCGCGGATGGCAAGACTGAGGTGCGGTTGCTCTATCCGCCACAGCCCGCCCCCAGCAATACATACGATGAATACCAATCCGGTGGCAAATCCAATGAAACTGAGTTTAGCGGCAACTCCCGCTGCTGCTAACGTAAGCAGGAGCCACAGGAGCCAATGATATTCGTTAGATTGAAGTGGCTGATGGAGCAGGATCGCAACAAATGCACTGCTCACGCTACCCAGAACAAAGATTGGCACATCGGTACTGAGGCTTGCGATACCGGGCGGCAGGATGACCAGCAGCAACACTCCGGCTGCTAGCAACACAAGCAGCAGATCTGCATGGGTAGCATCCTGCTGCTTGTGTATCGCCCGTGCTGCGGCGAGGACTTGCAACGCAAGAGCTAGCACCATTAAGCCATTGGCAAGCTGATGCGCGTGGTTTGCTCGTGGGTACTCGAACAAGGCGGCATAGAGCAAGTGGGCACTGTTGAAGGCAAGTCGCTCGTGCAAGTTGCCCAAACCGGGCACCAGTGCATAGTCCGTTGCCCAGCGCACACTCTGGTAATGATACAACCCCGTATCGTAATCGGTGACAGCTCCGGCAGCATGATTGGCAAGCCACACCAACACCATCGCAGCCATCCCGACCGTGCGCGGTGCAGCCCAGAGTGATTGCCCCAGATCTGCTACCGCCTGCCGCTGGAGCAAGATACCGCTGAGACCGATCCCCATCAATCCCACTACGGCAACAGCATTGATGGGCAGCACGAGATGCCACAGTTGGAGCATCAGCACAACAAGTGTCCAGCCGCCCCAGAATGCGCTTGCCCAGTGCCACGCCTGTGTCGGCGTGAGGTGCATCGCCCGTAGCACGAGCAACCCGATCCCGCTGATGCAACACAGCCACACGCTCCAGTGGAGGATGATTACAATCATCTGCCCGATCAGGATCAGCATCACCTGCCTCGTGGCACAGGCACGGCGGGGGGCTGCCCCTGCTCCCCGCCGGTAGAGCGTCGCCCGCTATTCACCATTAAATCCAATGACCAGCCTCCGGTAAGGCTCCCTTCGCGCCGTTCTCCATAGCTATTGATCCCGTAGATGTATAACCGCCACACGCCATTCGGGTCACTCGTGAGCAACTCGTTTAGGCTTGTACCGTGTGGCCCTTGCGGAGCAGGTTCAGCAAGGCTTTCATCATACCACGGTACCGCATTGTGGGGCTGGAATGAGCCAGACTCAAGCCATTCATTGCCCCACTCTCCGCCAAGCAGGGTATCGGCGTTGTCGTCGAAGGTGAGGGTAAGATCTTCCATTGCACTGCCATCCCCGATAAACGACATCAGCATAACACTGCTGCCATCTGGGGCTTCAAGCAGAATCGCCAGATCATACGATTGGTGGTGGGTCAAGCCATGCAATGTCACCCGCATGCTGTTCACCGCCCCAGCTACATCTACGACTTCGATCTCGGAAGGGTAGGTCTCGGCTATGCCGTTGCTCCAGAGCGTGATCGGGTTGGGATTTGCCAAACCTTGTGGGGGTGCGGCGGGTACGATGATGGGCGTGATTTGGCGAATGCGATGATTGCCTTGATCGCTGAATAAGAGATTGCCCTGTTGATCGAGGAGTATCGCAAATGGTGTATACAGATGGGCATCTTTAGCCGGCCCGTTGTCTCCTGCGAAGCCTTGCTGACCAGTTCCCGCGAGCGTGGTGATGATGCCATCAGTCCAGACCATGCGGATCCGCTGATTGTTGGTATCGGCGATATAGAGGCTGCTGTCAGGGGCAACCGCAAGGCTACGGGGATAGTTCAGCAACGCACTACGGGCTTGCCCGCTATCGCCACCAAAGCCTGCTACGCCCGTGCCCGCCACGGTGGTGATGATCCCGTTGGGAGCGACTTTGCGGATGCGGTGGTTGTTGGTGTCAGCAATATACAGGCTGCCATCGAAGCCTACTGCGAGTCCACTTGGATAGCGCAGATTAGCATTGCGTGCCTGCCCATTATCGCCACTGAAGCCAGCTGTGCCTGTGCCGGCCACGGTGCTGATGATCCCATCAGGATCAATCTTGCGGATCCGTTGATTGTTGGTGTCGGCAATATACAGGCTGCCATCGAAGCCGACTGCAAGCCCTTGCGGGGAATTGAGGTGGGCACCCACTGCTGGTATCCCATCGCCATTGAAGCCTGCTACGCCTGTGCCAGCAACAGTGGTGATGATCCCATCAGGATCAATCTTGCGGATCCGTTGATTATAGCGATCAGCAATGTAGATACTGCCGTCGCTGGCTTGGGTCAGCGCGGCGGGGGTGTTTAGGTAAGCACTCGTTGCGAGGCCTCCATCACCCCAGAAACTCGCATAGAGCTGCCCAGCGCGGGTACTGATTGTGCGGCGTAGCTGATCGCGATCAGCACCCGGACCAAAGATGAGGGTTTCGCCTTCACCGGTATTGCCTTCAACATAATACGTTCGCTCGATCTCATAGCTCAGATCGGGCTGGCTGCTGCGACTCACCCGTAGCCTCACCGTTACCTCAGTTACGCCTTCCGGCACAAGCGCGTAGATGTCATAATAATCATATGGATTAGAGACACTTGTGTAACTGGGCAACAGATCGGCTCCGATCAGTTCTACCACAGTTCCATTGATGCTATTGCCGTTGAGATCTTCAATCGTCCCAGATAGGCTTAGCATCGTGGGGTAGAGGTACAGGTCTGATGTTGTAGTTTCTAGATCGCTCGCGGTTCCCCAACCGACCCAGCCACACCCTTCGCACGTCGCACTGCCCCATAGCCCCTGCACTGCATAATCCACACTGAAGCCGTCAAGGTTGTCCGTAGTGGCAGTGCAGCTATAATTGCCGAGCGCGTCGCTTGTGGTACGGCAGAGCAGGTTGCCGTTCGCAGTAATCTCAATGGTACTTGGGAGCGGCAGCACATCGCCAGTGTAGTCATTGATCAGTTGCCCTTCAAACTGAACCACCCGCTCCGTGATCTGTAGATTGACCTGCTTCGTGTGCAGTCCTCCCGGTTGTCTATCGGGGACGCTTACAGCATATTCGCTGAGGTGTTGCCCGTGCAGGAAGGCGGTCAGCAGCAGTGGCTCAGATGCCTGCACTGCGGCGATATTGAGGGGCAGCGTATAGAAGCCTTCCGCATTGCTCGTAGCATGAAACTGCTGGTCGTTGATGTTGATGCGAAGTTCGGCATCAGCAACTGGGCTATCGTAGGCATCGGTGAGGGTGCCATATACGGTGAGGGCTGGCGGGGCGATCTGGCGGATGCGGTGCCCTGTGCTTTCGGCGATCAGGATGCTGCCGTCTGGACCAATCCCAAGCCCCGTCGGTGTGTTCAAGGCGGCTTGCGGTGCAGGGGCATCATCGTTCAGCGGGGTCGTTGTGCCATTTCCCGCAAGCGTTGTGATAATCCCATCGCGCCAGATTATACGCACGCGCTGATTACCGCTATCGGCAATCACGAGCATGCCATCGCTTGTGATCTGTACACCATACGGGACGTTCAGGGCAGCACCTGTTGCGGTTCCATCATCCCCGCTAAAGCTAGCAAGACCGGTGCCAGCAATGGTGGTGATGATCCCGTTGGGGGCAACTTTGCGGATGCGGTTGTTGAAAGTGTCGGCAATGTACAAACTATTGTCAACGCCTACCGCTATTCCTTGAGGTCTATTTAAGCGCGCATTCGTTGCGGTTCCGCTATCACCCGTGAAGCCGGCTGTGCCATTGCCTGCAACGGTGGTGATGATGCCATTGGGGGCGACTCGGCGGATGCGGTGGTTGACCGTATCGGCAATGTATAGGCTACCATCCAATCCGATGGCAATGCTTGCAGGGGCGCGTAAACTGCCACTTGAGGCTTGCATTCCGTCACCGCTGAAGCCATAAGTTCCATTGCCGGCGACGGTGGTGATGATGCCGTTGGGATCAACGCGACGAATGCGGTTGTTACTAGTATCAGCAATATATAGGCTACCATCGCTATCCACTGCTACCCCGCGTGGATTGTATAAATATGCGCTTGTAGCCTGCCCACCATCTCCACCAAAGCCCGCGCTACCATTACCAGCAACGGTGGTGATGCTGCCATCGGGGGCAACTCGGCGGATGCGGTTGTTGAAAGTGTCGGCAATGTACAGGCTACCATCTGGAGCAACGGCAACACTATTTGGATTGTAGAGGCGAGCAGTCTCTGCCCCCCCACTATCACCAGTGTAGCCTGCCATACCAGTTCCGGCGCGGGTAGTAGCAACCAGCGGCGCAGATGTATAGCCCGGATCGCTTAGCTCCAGATCAAGTTGCACGGCATTGAGCTGGCTTAGCTGCAACGTATTGACGGTACTGCTCGTGCCGATGGTGGTTCCGGCGCGTAGCCGTTGCTCGATCAAGAGATAGAGATCAGTACTCGTGACCGTAGCGTTCAAGGGGATGTCGAGCTGATATGCTCCATTGCTATCGGTATGTGTCCGTGCTTGTGGGATGGCAACATTGAGGCGGTTTTCGACGGCGATGCGGGCGTGGGCAACAGGGCTACCTGCATCAGTCAGTTGCCCTGAGAGACGGATGATAGTTGGGTAAGCGGTGATGTCTTGGCTCACGCTCGTCACGATAGGCGCACTGCCTGCGGGTACTGGAGCGGGCGTACTGACCGTGCCCCACGCACCTGTTACGATGAGTTCGGTGGTGAACGCCGCCGAACGTGCGGTGCGGAAGGTGCATGCATAGGTTCCATCGGCGCGGGCAAGGGTGCTACATACGGTTTGCTCATCGGCAGTGATCCGGATGGTACTGGCAATGTCCCCAAGCGCAGTGCCTGTCGTACCATTAAGGATAGTGCCCGCGACACGGACGTAGCGTTCGGTGAAGGTGAGCGGAATTTGGAGTTGCGTATAGTGATCGGGGGCAAGGCTCGCGGTGATGCTTTGGCTAGCAGTCAAGCTGCCTGCACTTGTCGTCAACATCGTTTCGAGCGTGAGGGTGCCACTAGGATTGGGTTGCTCTGGGAAGAAGCGGTACGTACCCATCTGATCACTACTACTGCTGAGGGCTGTTCGGAGCAACGTTCCGCTTCCATTCAGGGAGGCATTGGCCACAGGACTACCGAGCTGATCCCGCACCGTGCCGATGATTTCGAGTGAGGTACGCCCCAGTGTACGGATACGATGATTGGAGCGATCAGCTACATAAAGTGTGCCATCCTGCGCCAGTGCAAGTGCGGAAGGGGTGAGAAAGCGGGCGGTACTCGCCAGTGCCCCATCGCCACTGAAGCCGCTAGTGCTGCCAGCACGGGTGCGGATGATCCCATCCGGCGTAATCATACGGATGCGCTGGTTGCTGGTGTCGGCAAGATAGAGGGTGCCGGCTTGATCCAGCACCAGCTGGGTAGGCATATTGAGTTGGGCATCGCGAGCCAAGCCCCCATCGCCGATACTCCCGGCACTCCCATTCCCGGCAAGGGTGCGGATGATTCCATCGGGGCTAACGACCCGAATCCGATGGTTGTTACTATCGGCAATATAGAGCGTGCCATCGAGGGCAAGCGCAATGCCTTGCGGCCCATTGAGGCGAGCTGTGGTTGCCAGCTCACTGTCGCCAGTTGCGCCAGCACTGCCATTCCCAGCAACGGTACTGATCGTCCCGTCAGGAGCAATGCGGCGGATGCGGTGATTGCCCGTATCGGCGATGTACACGCTGCCATCAGGATGTAGTGCTAGCCCATTTGGACTGTTGAGGCGTGCCGTATCTGCTGCGCCGCCATCGCCACTGTAGCCCCCGCTTGAGGTGCCACTACCGGCAAGCGTGCTGAGTGTGCCATCAGGAGCAATGCGGCGGATGCGGTGATTGCCCGTATCGGCGATGTACAGGCTACCATCAGGAGCAAGCAGAACATTTGTGGGCATTGTAAGTCGAACACTCGTTGCAGCGCGGGTGCTATCGCCATCAAGCGCAACACCACCGCCAGCCACCGTCGTGATCATCCCATCGGGGGTGACGCGGCGGATGCGATGATTGGTCGTATCGGCAATGTACAGTGTACCATCGGCGGCAACCGCAAGGCCCTGTGGGCTATTGAGGCTCGCAGCCCGCGCAAGGCCCCCATCGCCAAAGAAGCCGCTGAAGCCACTGCCCACAACAGTACGGGCAACACTGCCCCGCACCACCGCATCCGGTGCGGCGAGGTCTATCGAACGGGTGCGTGCGATTAGCGTAGCGGGGGTGGCGATGCTGAGGCTTTCGCTGAGGTAGTGGCTGAAATCAGGTGCAAGGTTGCCATCGCTGATGTGGTATTGCAGGCGCGTTGTATTCACCGCAGGTGGCAGGACCAGATCCAGCTGATATACGCCTGCCGCGTTGGTATAGGTCAGCACACGCTGACCGTTGGGTAGGTCAAGCTCAACACGAGCGGCTGCAACCGGTGTATCAGCGCGGGCGATAGTGCCACTCAACCGCAGCGTGGTAGGGGTAAGCGCGGGATCGACTTGTACGCTGGTGATCTGTGCCGCGCTTCCGGCGGGCACGGTGGCAGTCGTTACTGGGCTTTGCCATGCGCCACTGGCTTGCACGGTAATACCGAGTGCATCAAGCTGGGTCGTATTCGTTGTACAGCTATACGTCCCATCACGGGTGGTCTGGGTGATACATAGCGGTTGCCCGGCATGCTGGATCGTTACTGTGGCCGGCATACCACGCACTGGCTCAGTTGTGAGGGTGTTGCGAATGGTTCCGTACACCCGGATCTGCCGTTCGGTGATGCTTAGGGGGAGCGTGCGTCGCGTGAGATCGCCCGTTTGGAGGGTGATGCTCATTGTAGTTTGGGGGCTACGCAGGCGGGTATATTGGGCTTCCAGCGTAAGTGTCCCACTCATCGCAGTGAGCCGGGGAAACAAGCTGTAGCTCCCATCGGCGGCAGTCTGGGTGGTGGCGTTGCCCGCAAAGAGGGAGCTACGGGCAGTGACCACTGCTCCCGCGAGGGGCGCACCACGATGATCTTGGACGATACCCTGTAGCTCCAGATTCTGTCGCCCAAGCCAGCGCACACGGTGGTTATCGGTATCGGCAAAGATGAGGATGTCACCGTCGAGTAATTCCATTGCGCTGGGGCGATTGATCTGGGCCGTAGTGGCGGGCACGTCCTCGCCGCTGTAGCCCCCTACGCCAGTACCTGCTACCGTGTGGATGATGCCAGTTGCGGCATCAACCCAGCGAATCCGATGCCCTACACTGCTGCTGCGCTGCGCTGAAGTGGCAATGTAGAGGCTGCCATCCGCACCGATGGCAATGCCAGAGTATTCCCAGAAGACGAGTGAGGCGGACGTGGCAGGCCCACCATCGCCACACGACGGGACAGCCGAATTGGTACAGGTCACGCCCGCCTGCCCTGCGACGATCTCTGGTGTGCCTGTGCCATTCCAATCACGCGGGACACGGCGCACGGTGCGGTTGTCCATCGCGACAAAGTACACGCTGCCATCAGGGCCGACATTGAGGTCGGTGATCCGACTCGTGGGGAAGTTCACAAAGACACTGCCTTGCTGGGTGTCGAGATCATAGCGACGAATGCTGCGCCCGTCTATCTCCGAGACATACAACACCCGCGCTGTTGGATCTACGGCGAGGCGGGTTGGTAGGTTAAGATTACTGGCCACAATGCTGGTTGCGCCGCTAGTGGGATGGACTTTGTAGACGCGCCCGCTGGTGCTGTATTGGCCAACGTAGAGGCTGCCGTCGGGGCCTACCGCAATCCCGCGTGGGTTAGCTATCACCATATCGGTTGTCAGTGTGGTGATGACTCCGTCCGATGCGATCTGGCGGATGCGATCATTGGCATCACGTACAGGCTCCCATTGGGGCCACGGGTCACATCGAATGGCTCTGAGAGCTGCGCCACTTGTGCGCTACCGCCATCACCCGTGAAGCCTTTGGCACCATTGCCTGCGAGGGTGGCAATGGTGCGCCCCAGTGTCCACAAATCTTTACTGCGCTCATTCAACAGTGTTGTTTGTAGCCCATTGAACAGGAGCGTTTCCGTCGCATTGTTGCCATTCACAGCAAACGAGAGCGTGCCGCTCGTGGTATTCGGCTTGATCACCATGTCTATGGTGTAGCGTCCATCGCTGGTGGCGGTGGTGCTTGCAGGTGCGCTCAATGCTGCACCATACGCCTGTACACTGGCATTGCCGAGCGGTATGCCACTCCCACCGCGCACCACACCAGTGACACGCAAGGTGGTAGGCCCGACGGCAAGGTTGCGCGTAAGTGTAGCCGACGTGCCAACAGCGGGTAAGTCCTGCACTGGAATGGTGTAGCTTTGCACCAACTCGCCCCAGATGCTATCAATCGTGGCGGTAAAGCGAAATGGCGTATCGCTGCGATAGGCTTCCTGTAGGTTGACGGTGGGGCATTGATAAGTGCCAGTGCTGGTGCTAGTAGTGCTACACCATTCTCCTAACTCTGGCGAACTGAGGACTACTGTCGCGCCGCCTAAGGTCATACCCGGAATGAAGGCATTCACCACGCGACCGCTCATGGTGAAAGCGCGTTGGGTAAACTCAATATCCTCACGGTGCGTGCGAAGTGCGCCTGCGCTCAGGGTGATCTGTACCTCGCGCTGCACGCTAAACGAGCCAACCGTGAAGGTGAGGGTGACGTTGTGATTGCCGGTGGTATCAGTCAGAATGTAGACATCGTATACACCTGCGGTGTTGGTAGTGGTGCTGCCGACAATATCGCCTGTGGCCGTGACACTTGCTCCAACAAGTGGCTGATTATCAGGATTAACGAGCGTTCCGGTGAGGCGTAGGGTGGTTGGATCACCATAGAGGTTGGCACTGGCAAAGCCGCTCGCGCCCATAGCGGGCAGGCTACTCGCAATGATTGTGTAGCTGCGGGTCGTTTCGCCCCACGCGCCTTGCACCGTAGCAATGAAGCTATAGTCGCCTCCGCCAATGGTACGTGCCGGACAGGTATAGGCTCCGTTGGCATCAGCCGTGACGTTGCACCATGCAGTGCCTCCCGTGCTGATCTGAATATTTGCTCCAGCAATGGGCAGTGAGCTATTCTCGTTCAGCACCGTGCCCTGTAGCACAATTTCTCGTGTGCTTGGCGTGGGCGAAGGCGTAGCAGTATTGCTAGGAGTGGGCGTATTGGTTGAGGTATTGCTGGGGGTAGGCGTATTGGTCGCAGTGCCTATCGGTGTATTCGTGGGCGTATTACTTGGTGTAGGTGTATAGGTTGGGGAATTGGTTGGGGTGGGGGTGTAGGGTGTGCCTGTATAGAAACTGCGAGTCACGCTGGTGAGGGTGCCCGGCTCAAGCTCGGTAAGGGTGAGAGTATCACAGACTTGTAATGTGCCTAAGGATGCCCCGCAGGCTACGGTCAGAGTTGCGGCGGTACGCCCTTCGCGCAGCGGCAGATACACGTCGTACTGCCCGGCGAGGCTCGTCATCAGCGTCACTGTCCCAGTGAGGGCATCCCCACTGATCTGGAGCAGGCTGTTGGGCAGGGGTTGGGCAGCAGGATCCCGCAGTGTACCCATCAGACGGATCATGGTTGGATCGGCGTAGAGGGTATGTTGGACAGTCCCTGCTTGCCCAACAACGGGGAGCAGGCTCACTGGGATGCTGTAGTGTTGCACGGTGCTGCCCCACGTACCGGTATACGCCGCAGTGAAGCTGAACGGATGGACGCGGTTGTGTCCATTGAGGACGACGGGCGGACAGGTGTAAGAGCCGCTTGCGTCAGTGGTGGTGGTACACCATGTCCCTAGTGTTGGTGCAGTCAGGCTAAGGGTTGCATCAGGATAGAACTGCGTGGCTATGTGGCGATTTTGGATATTGCCGGTCAAGGTAAGTTGGCGTAGCCCGAAGTTGAGTTGATCAGCTTGTACGGTCAAGTCATTGGGCAACAGTACAATGTTACGGGTGATTGTGGGGAGCGTGAGCGGCAACCCATGCCGGAGCGTAAACTGAAGCGTTGCGGTGGTGGCACGGGGCAACAAGAAGAACTGGGCATAGGTTCCATCGGGAGCCGTCGTGAGGGTCGCAGTTAGGCTTCCGGTGAGGCGTAGCTGTGCGCCTGCCAAAGGCACACCATCGGGATCATCCACGCGCCCCTGCACCCGTAGGGCCGTTGGTGCGCCCACCAGATTCAGGCTTGTGCTCATAACAGGTGTGCCTAAAATGCCTACTGCTTGCATCGGGAGATGATACGTGTCCGTGGTGAAGCCCCACGTTCCAGAAATGAGCGCAGTTAGCGGGAAGGTGCCATTGCTGATGGCTGAGGCGGGTAGCACAAGCGGTGGGCACGTATAGCTGCCGGAAGCGGCGGCAGTTACCGCACACCACGTCCCGATGGCAGGCGCGGAGAGGAAAACCTGAGACCCACCGAGTGGTAGATCGGCACTCGCGGCGTGGGTGATGCTGCCATAGAGCGCAAGATTGCGCGGCACTTGCAGTGTCAGATTAAGCTGCTGTTGGGTTAGGATCGCGGGTGGAAAGGATTGTGTAAAGCTCTGGATAGTTTGATGATTAGTGTAGCTGGCAGTGACGGTAAACGTGCCTGCGTTCGTGGTATCTGGCATGATGAGAAAGGCACGGTAGCTACCGTCGGCGGCAGTAGTGGTTGTAGCCGCAGCGGTGCCACTGATTGTCACTGTTGCTTGCGGGATGATCTGCCCTTCAGGGGTCTTGAGCGTGCCAGTCAGATAGAGTACGGTGGGGCGTGCCTGCAATGTCAGCACCACACTACCGCGTTGCCCTACGGGGGGCAGATCGCTGCCGCGAACGGTGTAGATGCGGGTGGTTGTACCCCATGTGCCACTGACTGTTGCGGTGAAGGTGAGCGTATCGCTAGCTTGGATGGCATCGCTGATAAGCAGGGCACCCGGACAGCGATAGGTGTTACCAGTTTCGGGATCGCTAGTCGTTGTACACCAGCGATCCCCATCAGGCGCGTAAAAGCTGACGTAGGTGCTACCGAGCGGCAGATCCGGCTCAACCTGCCCGCGTACTACAATACGCCGCCCAGTCACAACAAGTTCTTCCACATGCTCGGTGTAGCCACGCGGGGTGAGGGCAATCGTTCGTTCTGTCGTTGTATTAAACGTGCCTTGATCGTAGCTGACTTCAATCGTCACGAATGCACTCGTTGTCTGCGGATCAACGATGACAAACGTTTCCCATACCCCTGCTACAGTCGTAGTATCAAGGGTGGCATCGCCGCGCACCCGCACGGTTGCACCACTCAAGGGCACGCCATCCGGATCCAGCACACGCCCAGCAAGGCGGAGCGTAGTCTGTTCGCCGCGCAGATCCACTGCAACATCACCACCAAAGCCGGCTGGGGGGAGCATATCGGCGGTTACGGTGTAGGCAGCGGTAGAGACCACCCCCATGCTATCGGTGAGGGTAGCAGTGAAAGTCAATGGTTCTTGGGACGTAATGCTGGCTGAACGACGTAGTGCTGGGCAGTGGTAGGCTCCGTTAGCGGTTGTCGTTGTAGTACACCAGAGTTCCTGATCGGCTAGGCGCAGGGCAATCTGGGCATTGCTGAGACGGGTTGCTGGATGAAACGCATTGCGGGCAACACCACTGATGGTTATCATCTGGGTCAAGGCGAGATCAAAGGTATGGGTACTCGTGGTGGGTTGGTTTGGCAGCAATGGGATTTGTAGGGCGGTCGTGCTTTGTATATCGCCGTAGCGTGCGCGTAGGGCTACTGCTGCATTGAGCTGATCGGTGGGCAGGCTAGCAGCGAAGCGGTATGCGCCACGACTGTCAGTTTGCACGGTTCCGTTCAGTGCGCCGGATGCAGTGACATAGGCGGCTGGGATGGGTACACCTGCACCATCGCGGACAAACCCCTGCACAATGACCGTCGTTGGGGCAATTTCTAGCGGTACGAGAACATTGCCCAGTGTCCCCACTGCGGGCAAGGCATCTTCGGTCAGGCGCTGGCTACTGCTGCTGCTGCCCCAGCCAGCGGTTACGGTGGCGGTAAAGGCTAGCGGTTCAGGCGAGGTTAGGGTTAGCACTGGACAGGTGTAGGTTCCAAAGGCATCGCTCGTGACATCACACCACGTCCCGTCGCGGTCATTCCTCAGGCGCACGCGCACCCCAGCTACACCCACACCTGCGCTCTGTGGATTCTGCACCGTACCGGCAATCCGTACCTTGCGTACACTGAACGTGATCGGGATAGTATCGGTGATGAGCGTGTTAGCTTTGAGAGGGACGCTGCGCCGATCTAGTGTGAGCGTGCCTACGCCATAGCGGATGCTCAGATCAAGCTGGGCTGTGGGCACGCCGGCGGCAAATACGAGGGCATGCTGGAAGGTGCCGTTGGCAGCAGTGGTGATGCTCTGGCTGGGCTGGGTGGCATTGCTCTGAAGCGTAACTTGCGTACCCGCTAAAGGCAGACCATCAGGGGTACGCGCTGTACCTTGCACGACAAGTGTGGTAGGTGCAATGGTAAGTGTTTGCGGGTATTCTGCGGATAGCCCGACTGGTGGTACATACGCCACGGCACCCGGCATGCTGAAGGTTCCTAAACTGCCCGTAACTACATACGTTATGGCAAATGGATCAGCATTGGTCACATTGGCGGTACATGCGTAGGTTCCGGTGGCAGTTGTTGTATCGGCACACAGCAATGATCCGGCTTCGGTGCGGGCTTCTACCCGTACATTGGGCAGAGTTGTACCGGCAACCCATCCATTGATGACCTGTCCTTTGAACTGAAGCGCACGTCCTTCAAGGAACAGGTTTTCCGTCAATTGATTGACCTGATTCGGGCGAATGGTGATTGGCCGCACAAGGCTGATATTACGGTTCCCTGTACGTAAGTCAAAGCCAATTGCGCTTGCCCGCACATCATTCTCTAGAAATCCCCATGCCCGATAACGTCCGGCAGTATCGCTCGTGGTGTTTCCGGCGAGGGCTTGCGAGAAGGTAATACCCACGTTCGGGAGGGGATTGTCACTCCCATCTCGAACCGTGCCTTCCACCTCAATCAAGGTTGGGGCAACAGTAAAATCGTGCCGGAGGGCAGTACTCATATTCGGCGCGGGTACTTCATTCAGGGCTAAGCTGGCACTGCCGTAGCCGTGCCGATCTACTTGTATGCTGATGTTGAGCGGGCGATCATCGTAAGTCCGCAGGATGCAGGAGTAGTAACCGCTGCTATCTGTTTGGCGGACGCAAGGCGTGATAGGAGAGCTACCGCCAGTTGCGGATACCCGTATAGCAGCGTTGGGCACAGCTAGCAGGGTATCACCGAGCTGGTCGCTTGTGACGTAGCCCAGCACGTAGATTGTACGTGCTGGCGGTAGGGGTGTTGTCTCGCCGCCACCACCGGTCTCGCCGCCGCCAGATGGTATGCTCATGGTGAAATCGTGACGAACTTCGTTGAGGGTACGCGGTGTTAGCCACACCCGTTTGGCTGCTACATCGGAAATGCCGTTGCGCTGTGCCAGCAGGGTGAGCATGCCTTCTTCGAGATCATCGGGCAAAACTAGCAGTATCTGGTAGGAGCCATCTTGGAGGCTGATATTGCCTCGTTGAATCAGCCCGCTTGCATCAATCATCGCCCCTGCAACAGGCCGGTTGTCACTATCGCGCACGGTTCCAACAATTCGCAGAGTGGTGAATGGCGCAGCAAAATCACGGGTATATTCAAGTGCGGCTGCGCTTGGATTGTTCGGGGGTTGGACATCCAAGCGGTATGCGCCTTGGGCATCGCTGCCGCGCCCCGCGAGCGTGTAGTAGACGGTGAATGCTGCTGGACTGGCAACCTCGACGGCACAGCTATACCGCCCGTCGCCGCCTGTCGTCGTGCGACACAGCGCACCTAGTTCAGGCGAGGCAAGTTCGAGCGGAATTCCTGCAATGGCTTGGGGATGAACCGTATTGCTCACCCGTCCCGTCAGGATGATGCTACGCCCGATGAAGGGCATGATTGTGGTAGGAAGATCGGAGGTATTGAGCTGCGCGGGATTGAGATCGGCAAGCGTGACGCTACGAGCCTCACTCAATCCTTGATAACGTACCACATAACGGATCAGCGCACGATCAAGATTACTTGGAAGGGCAACAAATGTACGGAAACGTCCAAATTCATCCGTTTGGATTGTGAGCGGTTCCGGTGTCAGGAGTTGCACTTCTGCCCCAAGCAGTGGGCGGCCTGTTTGTTCGGTGACAAGCCCTTCGATCTGGAGCGTGGTTGGCTGAATGGTGAGATCGCGGTACACCTGATTGACGTGGGTGGTACCGGGCAACAGGGTCTGGGTTGTTGTGATTGGCGGCGCAAGGCTTGCTCCTTGACGGCTAGCGCGGAACTGAAGCGTCAATGGGCTACGGGCAGTCACCGTTTGTTCAGGGCAGCTATATCCACCATCCGCATCGGTGGTCGTGGTACAGAGCGTGCCAAGATAGGCTTGATCGCCGTGCGCTAGAATGTCGAGTGTAGCATTGGCGAGAGGCTGTGCGCTGAAGTGGTTGCGGAGCATGCCTTGAAACTGCACCCGACTTTCACGTTCGCGGTTTACCCCTAGTGCATTGCGGTTGAGTTGCAAGGTACGTTCCAGCACCGTGCGTTGCTGGGCGGCAATCTGAAAGGGGTAGGTATCGTTGCCAGTGAAGATCTGCCCGTCTTGCTCAAAGCGCAGATTGAAGCTGAGGGTGCCTGCGGTTGTTGCGTTATCGAGAGCCAAGATGAGGCGGTACATGCCATTGGCATCGGTGGTAGTTTGCTGTCCCACGCGTCCTGTCCCAACCCCAACTGTGACTCCTGCGAGCGGACGTTGGTCAAGCTCCTGTACTTGCCCCTGTAACACGAGGGTGGTTGGGCTGATCGTCAGATCACGCACGACGGTGACTTGACCACCTGCGAGCGCAGGGGCTGGATCAACGCTGGTAGTTTCACGGAGATTCCCTAGTCGCGTGACTTGATACGTGAGCGAGATCGGTGCGGTAGTTGCCAAGAAGGTACTACAACGGTAGAAGCCATGTCCATCGGACTTGGTTTCACAGATGGGGCCAAGTTGCGGGCTGGAAATGGTAATCACGGCATCGTTCAGATTGGCCTGATTCCCGTCGGCGGCAAAGGCATTCCGCAGCTGCCCTGTGAGTCGCAGCGTGTTACCGGTCAAGGTCAGTGCCCGCCCGATGGTGGTGAGGCTACGGGCTGCCGCGCTGAAGGGGTAGGATGTACTGAAGATTTGCTCACCACCCATGCCGTACTGTACTCGATACGCCAGATTGCCCGTGGCTTGATTACCTGTCACGAGATCGTCCGGAACATCTAGGAGCAAGCGGTAGGAACCATCGGCGGCACTCATACCCGCCACCGATACACCCGGCAGGCGGGCTTCGATCATTGCATTGGCAACGGGGTTGCCCGATGGATCAGTCAAGCGTCCATTGAGGTCAAGCGTTGTCACGGCTTGCGCGGTTATGTCTACGGTAACTGCCCGATTCTCGCCGGGGCGAGGAATATCGGCACTGGTCAAGGTAAGGCGTTGCTGGGCAGATCCTACCCCTGATACGGTGATCTCGAAGGGGAACGCTTGCGCGGTATGAATGATAGTGTCACAGCTATACTGCCCTACATCGTTGGTGGGGCATTGGACAGAATCCATGCCCATGCCACTCACACTGACTTGCGCTCCCACCACACCACGTCCAGTCGGGTGGGGGTGACGCACTGTTCCTTGCAGCGTCAGGCGGCGGGCAGTCTGCTCCGTCAATTGACGCGCAACACTGCTTGCCGTTCGTCCGCCAATCCCACCATTGCCCCCATTGCCCCCATTGCCGCCTCCTACCAGATGAGCGGCTGTGTGGACATCATACGGTATCGCATGAATGCCATTGGTGGCGAAACTAAAGGGGACTTCTTCACTCGCGGTATGGGTACGACTGTTCACTGTGTACGTCAACAAGCCATAGGATACATCTGGGGGTAGCGTTACATACCCATTATAGGTGCCATCATTGCGGGTTCTCATGGCAGCATAGATGGGGCCCGTGACGGTGAGGGTCGTATTGGCGATGCCTAGCCCGTCGGGGCCAAGCACACGCCCACTGAGCCACAGGACGTGATCGGGGCGCATAGGGAGATCTTGGTGATGGCTTACTCGTCCGCCGGGCGTGGGCGGCGTGATAGATACCAGCTGCGGTAGATTAGTTGCGCTATTGCCTACGCGATACTGCAACGAAAGAGAAGCGACGTTGCTGTACGTCTGGGGATCTTCGTGCAACGCACAGGTGTACATACCATTGCTGCCACTGATGGTCTCGCAGACGATGCGGTTCTGTTGGTTGACGGCACGAATCTCAACGGACACGCCAGCTAGCCCTAGCGCGGTATCATCGGCATGGACAACGCGGCCTGAGAGATGCAATTCGGAGCGTAGGCTCTGCCCTCCTGTGGCAGGCATTAAGTCGGCGGTAAAACATCGCCCTGCATCTGCCAGTTCATCCGGCGTAATACCGGCGATCAGGTCAATGGCTACTGAACGGGTCAAAAAGTCAGCGTTACTCGCAAGGCTCATGGTTGCACCGCAGTAGGTTTGGTAGAAATCTGCGGCTTCTTGCAAATAGTTGCGGCCTTGCGGGTTGTTGCCCCGTAGATACTCCGGTGATGGCAAGCCCCCTGCACCTTGATTGTACGTCCACGGACCGTTGCCGGGCGCGTAGGTAAAGAGCGATTGTTCGAGGGTGGTAATCCGCCACGACTCGAAGAAAGTATTCAGATCGCTTGTAAGATCCCCCGCACGGGTAGTCCAATCATTAGCAGGATTGTTGTCGGGAATGCCCAATGTGCCGCGATATAAGCCGTGTTTGCCCGTAGACATGGCAATATTGAGGTGAGGTGCAGCTCCGCCTGCGAGGGTAATGATCAGCTTAGTTGTGCTGCCATCAGGGGCAGGGAACGTGATCGTGTAGATCCTCGGCTGAATCACGAGGGTGGCTGCCCCAATGGGATAGCTTCCCACCGGCAACTGCACAACCTCGCCATCAATCAGGAGCCGATTGGTGAGGCGCTCGATCTGGATCACATGCTCACCGACACGGACTGCAACGGCAGTATTCACCGCGGCCCACGGCGAACCGGGAATAACTTCTTGGCGAATCTGATACTCCATCGTATCATAGAACGTATCTACAGCACGGACAAATTCACCGCGGTGGAGGCTGGTGTAGTACACCCCATCCCACGTTGTGACGTGGGGATCACCAACATCTTGTTGCAAGGGATCTTCGTCGCCACACTTACCGACAGTCTCGATTTTCTCACACCGGCTATCATCGGGGCAGACCGCAGGAGTTTGGGGTGGATCGGCAGTACAGCCCACTGAGAACTGGAAGGTATCAGCATTTTTCTTCCATGTACCCGAACTAAAATCGGTTAGAGTATACAGGCGCAGGGGCAGGAAGAGCGGATGGATAAATGTTGCTAGTTCGTAGCGCCCCGGTTCCCAGCCCTGCACATTACCTGAGTTCCACGACCAGTAGCTCTGACCAGCAGCTGGCGGCTGCAATTGGCTTACCATCCGCGGTGGGTGATAGTGTTCTTCCTCAATCGCGGCTACATCGCAGGCGGCATAGGCAATTTTTTGGACGGAGGGTGCAAAGCCATTGATCTGCTCACTGAGCTTGGTAAGTTGCCAATCGGCGAGTGTACGCCCTAGCTCGGTTGTCCGCCTGCCAGTGAGTGTTAAGAGCGAATCAAAGGTGTAGTATCGTTGTAAGCTGCCCGCCTCAACCTGCTGTTGATAATCCACCACACGATAATAATCAGTGACACGCCGCTGCTCATTGGGGGCCTCACACTGCCGTTCAACTTGCTGGCAGGCAATTCCGTTAGGAGGATTGTTAGTATTCCCATTGCCACACACGGGGGTACGTTGGTTGTTCTGCGAATCAGGTGGCACAACATCAATAATCGCATCGGGGAAGCCCACATAGCCCTCTGCTTCAAGCAGCTTCTCTGGATCTTTGCCCGTCAGGAGCCGGAAGCCAAAGTTGATCCATTGATTGGCGAGCAAGCCTTTCTTGGTATCAAAGCCAAGTGTGGCTTTTGCGCCGACCCCATAGCGGCCGTGGCCAGTCAGCGCAGTCAGCACGGTATCGCCAATGGGAGCCGATCCGGGACCATACGTAGGCAAGAGCTTCGTATCCGTTGCAAAGTTGGCAATGAGGCGCGGTAGGTCAAGCGTGAGGCCCACCGCTACCGTCAGATCGGGGATTTTATCGGCTAACCTTTCTAGCCGCATCTGGGCAAGGAAAGACGCAAACCGGCGCGTATCGGGAATACCCCCAATCACAAAGAGCTTGGAACGCAGGCTCGCTTCAAAGATGATCTCCCCTGCCAATTCGTAGGTAATCTCTGGGGCGAAGTCTTCGATGAGGGCAGGGATTAACCGATCATTATAGATACCCGAACCAGCCGCAGCCTCTGGCTTCGTGATCCGTGCGCCTTCTCGGTCAAAAACGTGTTCGACCCGCCCCTTCATCTCAAACTGGATGAATAAGCGGGCACTAACATCAACCTTGATGGCTAAGCCGACTTTTATCGAAAGGTCTACACCTATCGGAGTAGGCAGGAGCCGTAGCATAGGCACGACGAGTTCAAAGAAGGTTGGCTCATACTTGACACTTAGCCGCGCATTCAGATCAAACGTATACCGAAGCCCAGCTTCGGCATACAGCATTACCGTATGATCTAGCTGTACATCTAAGCCATTGATCCGAAAAGCAACCTCAACACTTCCCCCAATTTCAAACCATACGCGCCCATTGAGCTTGATGCTATAGTTGGCATTGCGATCATCATTGCCAACCTGCCCAGAACGATTGAGCATATCGAGCGATTTCTCGCAGCGTACCGAGCCACTTAAATCAAAGGCGACAGTTGAGCCACCTAGCGGCAGATCGGAGGTAGCATTTAATCCACCAGAGAGTGTACACGGATGGGAGCCGGGCCGCCCATTTACTTTGAACGTCACTTCTTCGGAGAGTCCATCGGCACGGATCAGCCGCACCCTGATCGTATGGTCGCCCTCACGGCTGATGCGCCCCCCAAAGCGAAACTCAGCCACGCCCGGCGCATGGGCTGTGCCGCCCGGCAATGGGTAGCCACCTGTAGCCTTCCAATGCCACTGATGCGTTCCGTTAATCAGTTGCAAATCCCCTTCGCCCCATACATCAATAATCGCCCCATCGGAAGGCATATCGAGGATTAGCTCACGGAAGGTCGTCTCGTTACCCGCATTCTTAACCCGGACAGTAAACGCTAGTTGGGCATTGATGTCGCCTGCCTTTGGGTTATTCTGATCGAGTTCGAGATAGACCCCTGTTGGCGGACTCGTGGGGGTTGGGGTATTGGTGGGGGAGCCTGCGGTGGCATTGCCGATGCGGTACGTCACTTCACGTGAGAAACTGCGCCCATCAATATCAGCAACAGCACTAATCTGCCCCTCGCCAACATCACGGACTTCGATACGGATAACCATGTTATGCGATGAACGTGGTGCGATCTTGATCGGTTGATCGGGCACATATACATACGTATCACCGCCACCTTCCCGCCTAAAGCCGAGGGCCTCCAGCCGATACATATTTCTGAGCGTGATTGCAAGGTTGGTGAGGGTTTGCTCAGTGTTGCTATTGTTGCGAACTTCTAGATCGAAGCGATGGATTGTATTGGGCTGCAATACCGTGCTGCCCCCCAATAGATTCGTGCGAATATGAATGCTCGGATCTGAGGCAGTGGCGGATGTGGGTGTCGGAGTACGCACGGGTGTAGGGCTAGCCACAGCTGACACCACCTGCACACAGGTTGTCTCTTTGCGGCTCAAGCCATCCCCTTCTTGGGGCGAAAGGTCATTACGATCACGCATCTGGACACTGATTGGGAGAGCCTCCGTAGACGCTACGCCGTGATTAAATGCGGGATCCCTGAACACAATCTTGACGGTCTGTAGCGCATCTTCATTGGGGCCTAGGCGACCTTCAATCCTAATCTTGCGTTCCGTAGCAGCCGTAACGGTCATCGTGCTCGTGCCGCTTTGGATTCGGCCTAGTCGCCAGCGATCATGGTTATTCCAGCCGGAGGGCAACTCCATCGAAATCTCAAAATGACGGGATTTGTCCTCGCGATTGAATAGCTCAACCAGCACCGACATCTCACGATCATCTGTTGTGTAAATGCCATCATCAAAGGGCCCCCGTGACACAGTGGCAAACCACTTGGCACTCGAATCACTGACACGATTGTAATCTGTCTGCAAGCGCACCATGCCTGCATTGCCAGAAGGACAGCTCGTAGATTGCATCAAACCGGGCGCACGCCGTGCCGGATATAACGCAGACGGGGCGCGATCCGGCGCAGCAACACGCGATGGGGCAGGCGCAGCACGGGCAGTAGCAGCTGCCTGCTGGAGCGCGTGTATCCGGAACACGGATTCTTGGTGGGGCGTGCGTGGCTGGGCGAAGTGAGCTAAACCCTTAGCGTCCCCGTCCAATGTCGGAGCGGTGCGGCTTACAGCATTGCTCGTGTCCGGTTGGAGCGGGTGATTGGTAATTGGGGTAAAAGTATCAAACAACAGATCATCGTCCAACATCTGATCAAGACCCACATCTACCGCACCAAATACGCCATTAAACTCCATGAGCCGTACCACTTCGGTGATCGGGGTCATGGCATAGATAATCTCTGTCCCCTGCGCCGTCGGTGTGGCTTGCAGCAGCCGTCCAAATATCAGGGTACTAGCATCAGTGGCGAGCAGCATGCCGGGCGCAAGGCCAACCCCAATCACCTGTTCATCCACTATTGTGCGGTAGTGAGGCAGCACGTCAGCTCCATTTTGGGCGATCCACGCATCCCACTGCTCACTGGGCAGCGCACGCAGCGCAGGCGGTAGGGTGAATTCAGCTTCATCGCGGACTGCCGCCGCTGGGATGAGGGTGACTCCCGGCTGGAACTCGACTGCAATTGCGATGCCCGATGAGGAGACTAGCCCATTCCATGCAGCCCGCATCTGGACATAGCCGGTGATCGCTGTCGTCCGCACCAATACTCGGGCTGGGTCTTGCGGATCAATGCGATAACGCACATGGTTGCTAGAATCACGGCGGTGCGCGCCCCAGAGAATATTGGTATCACTGAAGGGCACAACTTGGTTGAGGGCATTGTAGGCTTTAACCGTGAAGACTTTCTCTTCATCAAGGGTAGTCAGAACGTGGTTGCTTGGCTCAATCTCAAGGCGCACTGCACGGTTCAGGTTGATGATCTGCTGGGGTTGGCGTGCATCCTGCACTATCTGAAAAAAGACTTCGCCCGCACTCGTGGCATTATTGTCGTCTGTGACTTGATAGCGCACCTGCACAACCGACTCGGAGATCGGTGCAGTAAACTGCAACTGGCTCCCTATCAGGCTCGCTGTACCAATATGAGGTGGCTCGGCTAGCGCAAACTGAAGCGCAGCTGCCGCACCATCGGGATCACGCACTAAGGTTTGCAAGTCTACCGTGACGGTGCTGCTGGGATGCATAGTGACTGTTTGTGTATCTACTAGGGGCGGATTGTTGCGATCTGTGGCAAGGATGCGCCGCTCAAATACGATCTGCCCCACAGCAACCTCGATGCCCTGCTGGAACACACTGTAGCTGAGCTGATCGGTGCTGGTAAAGGCAGGCGTTGGGTGAAATGTGAGCTGGTTGTCGGATAGCAGCACCGCACCGGTGGTTGGTTTGGCGCGAATACCAAACTTGATTGGCTGTCCGTTGGGATCGTAGGCAATGCGCGTCAGATCAACGGTGAACGGGGCAAGGCTTTCGAGCAGATAGGTGCGGCTATCGGCAATGGGCAAATCGTAGCGCGGCTCAACGATGACCTCAATCTGGCCTGCTCGGCTTTGCCCACTACCGTGTAGGTCATTGGCCCAATAGGTAATTGTATCTGTACCAGTAAAATTCTCGTTGGGCACATAATACATATATGGCTCGCGCAGGAGGATATACCCGTGTGTGGGAGCAACCCCTGCCGTGAACATCAGTGGGTCACGATCAGGATCGTAAGCCAGCTCATCAAGACGGATAGAGGCGATTTCATTTTGACCAATCCGGACTTGGGCATCGCCTGCGATGGGCACACGGTTGTTGCCGGGTAGCACAGTGATCGTGACATAGCCGAGCGGATTGTCGAGCGCATAGGCATAGAACGTACCTGCCTGATCAAATTGATAGGTGATGCTGCTTTGGGCAGCGACTGGCAACAGTACGTCAAGGGCGGGCTGAATCGGCGGCTCATCAGCAGCAATCGAGACGGCTGGTGCGCCGATGATGAGCGGGAGATAGACATTGTGTGGTGCCTCTACGACAGCTGGCACGGTGGGAGTTGGTTTAATCGGTGTAGGTGTTGCGGTTATACCTTGCACAGGGGCAGTTGTCGCCGTCGCTTCCGGTGCAGCCGGCGTGGGC
>JAAUTZ010000163.1 GCA_012031225.1 Chloroflexaceae bacterium | reverse complement strand
GCACCGCCCGCCGCACCGCCCCACCTACACCAAGCCGCCAGCGACGCACCGCCCTGCCTCAGACGATCCGTGTGCGTACTGATCGGCTGGATCGCCTGCTCAATCTCACGGGCGAATTGGTGATCGAGGAGCAAGCCCTCAGCGTCCACGCCGAAACGCTTACGCACTTACTAGAGCTAGCCCAACAGCATACCCACACCACGCAGGCGATGCTCGGCGAGCTAGCCCGGATCCGCCTCTCGCCAGATGAACAGCAACGCCTCACGCGCCGGAGCGAACAGCTTGCCAACCTCACCAACGATCTGCGCGAGCTTATCCACCGCGAAGCAGAACGCTTTCATTCCTTCCTCAATCAGCATCACGTCCTTGTCGGCGATCTCGAAGAAGAAGTCATCACCACCCGCCTCTTACCAATCTCAACCGTCTTCACCAACTTGCCGCGTGCCGTGCGCGAGCTATCGCTTGCGACGAGCAAACACGTTGAGCTAGAGTTGCACGGCGAAACGACGGAGCTTGACCGCAAGCTACTTGAGGCCCTCGGCGATCCGCTGCTGCATATTGTGCGAAATGCAGTAGATCACGGGATTGAGCCGCCCGATGAGCGAGCCACTTTGGGCAAGCCGTCGCACGGCACAGTCCGCGTGGAAGCGCACGCATCGGGCGGCGAAGTCCGCATTGTGGTTGAGGATGACGGGCGCGGGATTGACCCGCAACGCATGCGCGACACGGCGATCCGCAAGGGCTTGCTGAGTGCTGAGCGAGCCGCGTTGCTCTCCGATCAAGAGGCCATCGAGCTAGTCTTTGCACCCGGCTTCACCACCGCCCAAATCCTCACCGACATTTCGGGGCGCGGCGTGGGCATGGATGTCGTCCGAACCAATATCACCGAACTGAGCGGGCAGGTGCTGCTGGAGTCCCAACTCGGGCGCGGCACGCGGCTCACGCTCCTGCTGCCGCTCACGCTGGTGACAACGCGGGTGGTGCTGGTGCAGGTCGGTGAGTTCCGCTTTGCGCTCCCCGCGAGCGGCTGCCACGCGATTACGTGGGTGTATCAGGCCCAGCTAGAGCCAATCGAGGGGCGGGCCACCTACCGCTACGATGGGCGGCTATTGCCCGTGCTCCGCCTTGCCGATCTGCTCGGCATTGCCGCCGCGCCACCCTTCCTGCGCGATGAGCGCATGCCCGCACTGGTACTCGGCACGGGGCAACGCCTGCTGGGGCTGCTGGTGGATGAGGTGCAGGACGAACGCGAAGCCGTCATCAAGCCGCTCTCGGATCTGATGGAAGTGCAACGCCGCTACATCGGGGCAATCCAATTTGGCGACGGACAGGTGGTGTTACTCCTCAATCCGATGACACTGCTCACCCTCGCACGCGGCACCACCCTGAAGCTACCGAGCGCGGATAGCACCCGCACCGCCCGCCCGCGCCTCTTGATCGCCGACGACTCGTTTACCACCCGCGAACTGGTACGCACCATCCTCACCTCCGTCGGCTATGATGTCACCGCCGCGGTGGATGGGCGCGATGCCCTTGACAAACTGCGGGCAGGTGTCTACGATTTGGTAGTAAGCGATGTGGAGATGCCGCGCATGAATGGCTTTGAGCTAACGGCCAGTATTCGGCAGGAGCTAGGGCAGGCTGATCTGCCCGTGATTATTGTGACGAGCCTTGCCTCAGAGGAGCATAAGCGGCAGGGCATGGAGGCTGGCGCACAAGCCTATATCGTCAAAGGCGAATTCGACCAAGATAGCCTGTTGCGGGCGATAGAACAGCTTTTAGGACGTTCATAATCAGAGAGCCTGCGTGGACATCCAGCGCACCCCCGCTTGTCCCGCCCTGCTCACTATCGCAATCAATACACCCGGCGCAGCATTCGCGTGCGCCAAGCGGGGGCGCAACACGAAGGATACCCTATGGCAGAGAAGATACTCGTAGTGGATGACAGCCGCCTCGTGACGGATATAGTCAAGATGCGCCTAGAGATGCTCGGCTATCAAGTCCAGCTTGCCCACAGTGGCGAAGAAGCCCTCGCATGCATTGCCGATGAAGTACCTGACTTGATGGTACTAGATGTACAGATGCCGGGCATGGATGGCTACGAGGTGTGCCGCGTTCTGCGCGACGACCCTACCCTCGACGATTTGCGGATCATCATGCTCACTTCCAGCGATGATAAGCAGGCTGCATTTGAAGCGGGCGTGGACGACTACCTGAACAAAGACGTAGACCTGCTCAATCTCCCCAATCGGGTCAAATTGGTCTTGGAAATGGATTAGCCCTGTGCCAGAGCGCAGGCGGGAAGGCTGGCACCGATCTGTACCAGTGTAGGGCAGGTGAAGCATGAGTGAAACCATACGGGTACTCGTCGTAGACGATTCAAGTGTGGTGCGCGGCATATTACAGACCTTTCTCGAAAGCGATCCCGCAATCCGCGTGGTGGGTGCAGCACGCAACGGGCAAGAAGCCCTGACGCTAGCCGGGCAGCTCCACCCCAACGTGATTACGATGGATGTACGCATGCCCGTGATGGACGGGCTGACCACCACCGAACATCTGATGGCCTATCAACCTACCCCGATCCTTGTCGTATCATCCACGCTCAACAACCCAGATGTAGATGTTGCCTTTCAGATGCTCGCGGCGGGTGCGCTGGATGTGATCGAAACGCCCCCCCTTACTAGCCCCGACGAACGCGCCGCCTACCGCACGATGCTGATCCGGCGCGTCAAGCTGTTGGCGGGCATGCGCGTCGTAACCCACCTGCGCGGGCGGCGCACCGGGCGCGTGGGCACACCCGCAGCAGGCACACCCGTGCCAACACTCCCCCCGCCCGCCACCGCCCTTGCCCCGCGCAGCCTGTACAGCGAGCGCACCGCCCTTCCTGCGCCGCCCCTTAGCCCACCTGCACCAACCCCGCCGCCACCCTTCCCACTCATCGTGATTGGCGCATCGGCGGGGGGGCCTCGCATTGTGCAATACATCCTGAAGCAGCTGCCCGCGACCCTGCCCGCCGCCGTATTACTGGTGCAGCATATCGCCGATGGCTTCACGGCAGGCATGGCCGATTGGCTCGATGGGCATACGGACCTGCGGGTGCAGGTCGCCACCGATCAGCTCCCGCTCCAGACCCGCACGGTGCTAGTGGCCGCCGATGGCTACGACATTCTGGTCAGCCCTGAGTGGCAGGTTGCCTTGCGCCGCGAGGGGTATCAAGCTGGCCGCCCGCGCCCATCGGTGGATGTGGCGATGCAATCGGTGGCGCAAGTCTTTGGGAGCCACACCATTGCGGTGATCCTATCCGGCATGGGCAACGACGGCGCACAAGGCATGCGCGACATTCACGCGCAGGGCGGCTACACCCTCGCCCAGAATGAAGCTACCTGCCCGATCTTTGGCATGCCCCGTGCCGCTATTGAACTCGGCGTGGTGGATCAGGTTTTACCGCCAGAAGGGATCGTCGCGGCGATTCTGCATCGTCTGCCCCGCCTCTCACGCGAATCGACCCGGGTGCGCCCATGAGCGATCTGTCTTCCTTCGAGCAACCCCTCCTCCCACACCTCAGTGATAGCCAGTTTGAGCGGGTGCGCGATCTGCTCGCAACCTACGCCGGGGTCTACTTAGACCGCACCAATCAGCGTGGCGTGGCCACCGCCCTCCGCCAGCGGATGCAGGCAACCGGCAAAGGGCTAGAGAGCTACCTGAGCCACATAGCCCAAGCACGCGGGCGCAGTGAGCTACACACCTTTGCTGAGCTGTTGCTCAATCACGAGACGATGTTCTTCCGCAATCAGGCGCATATGGCAACCCTACGTGATATGATCTTGCCCTACCTGCACCGCACCAAGCCGGCCGGTGCGCCAATCCGCATCTGGAGCGCGGGCTGCTCCACCGGCGAGGAGCCGTATTCGCTGGCGATCCTTGCCGCCGAGTGCATCGGCTTGCCACTCGTGCGGCCGGTCCAGATCTACGGCACTGATCTGAGTTCCGCCGCCCTGTACAAAGCCCGCCGAGCGCGGTATCGCGGGCGGGCGTTGCACAACGTTGGACAGGAGCTACGCCAACGCTACTTTGTGCGCCACGAGGATAGCTGGCAGGTGCGCGAGCAAATCCGCACACTGGTGACGCTGGAGCAACTCAATCTGCTGGAGCCGTTCCCATCATGGACAAGCGAGCTAGACATTATCTTCTGCCAGAATGTCACGATCTATTTTTCGCTAGAGACCTTCCGCCAGCTTGCCGAGCGGTTCTTCCACACCCTGCCGAGCGGGGGGATGCTCTTTCTGGGCTTCTCGGAGACGCTCTGGAATGTCTTCAACGGCTTCCAACTGCACGAAGTTGGCGGGGCGTTTGTCTACGTCAAAGGCAACCTGCCCATCGCCCAGCGGCGCAGCCCCAGTGGCCGCCTGCTTGACCCACTGGCCCCGCACGTTGCGGCCACAGCCAGCGCCCCGCCCCGCCCAAGCGTGC
>JAAUTZ010000162.1 GCA_012031225.1 Chloroflexaceae bacterium | reverse complement strand
AGGGGGCGGGGCGGGTGGGGGGCTACTCCCGTCTACCAGCGCAGCAGATCGTCGCGGAGCCAGTCGGGCAGACGGGCCAGAACGACATCGCGCCAGCCACCATACCCCACGGTGTAACGGGTACGCGGACGGGGGGTCTCCAGCGCATGCGCTATCAGTGCTGCTACCCGGTCGGCAGGTGTTCGATGGGGCAGGGTGGCTTGCAAGGCGGCTTGCAGCCGTTGCAAGGCAGTCCCATAGTGCTGGCGACCCGTGGCAGGCAGGGCGGCAATGGTCGTATCAAGGTGGCGGATGGTGGCTTCCCATGCGGGGGTGGCAATGGCCCCCGGCTGAATGACGATCACCCGGACACCCCACGGCGCAAGCTCCATGCGTAGCCCATCCGAGAGTGCTTCCAGACCGAACTTGGTGCTGCTATAGGCGGCCAGCAACGGCCGTACTAGCCGCCCGCTGCCCGAACTAATGTTGATGATCCGGCCGGGTGGCTGGCGCAGTAGCGGGAGCATCTGCTGGGTGAGCGCAAGCTGCCCTACCAGACCCACCGCAAGCTGCTGGTGCATCGCGGCAAGCGGGAGGTATTCAAGCGGGCCGGGCATAATAATATTCGCGTTGTTCACCAATCCATGCAGCCCCTGTCCCCCAACGTGCTGGGCCACGGTCGCGGCGGCCCGTTCAAGGCTGGCCGGATCGGTCAAGTCGAACAGCAGCGGCACCAGACGGGGCGAGGCTGCCTGCTGCAAAGCGACAGCGGCGGCAGGCTGGCGCACCCCAGCAAAGACGTGCCAGCCTTGCCAGTCGAGGAGCAGGGCGGTGGCACGCCCGATACCGCGTGCTGCGCCCGAAATGACCACTGTGCGCATTGTCGTCATACGATTCTAGGATTGCTTATTGGAGCGGGAGAAACGAATGGTTATATACCCGCCGCCAGCCGTCTAGGGTTTCCCGTGATTGCTTGCACGTATAGCCGAGGGTCGAGCTGAGGGGCAGCACGGGCAGGCCGCTGCCAGAGCCGATGAAGCCGGGGGCTGGTTCCCCAAACTGCTGTTGCCACCATGGATCATCAAAAAAGATCCGCACCACTTCCATATTGGCCGCATCGTCGGTATAGACCAGCCCACCTGTCGGCAAGAGGGGCCAGATTGAGCGCAAGCAGTCGCGGGTCGAGCTTTCAAGGTCGGCATCCAGAAAGGCAAATACCAGCGGGGTGTCAAGCTGGGGCAGCGTGTCGGCAAACCAGCCCGCGAGGAAGGAACAAACCTCCAGACAGCCATAGTCGCGGATATTGGCCCGCACCTCGTTCTGGGTGCCCCGAAACTGCCCCGGTTCCAGATAATCATAACTTTGCAAATGGGCGACCGGGTAGCGATAGGGCGCGGAACCCGGCAGCCCTTGGAACGAATCGGCCACAAAGAGCCGCCGCCCAGTAGCCTGACAGACCAGTGAGAGGCTGGTGCTGCATGCCCCCTTCCAGACCCCACATTCAATGACATCGCCGCTCATTGTTGGCGGCAGCGAAAGAATCTCGCGGGCGAGGATGGTGTGGAAGAGGGCCGAAGTGCCGGAGGGCACCATCGCCACGATGTGGCGGAAGCGGGCTACCATGCGGGCGCGGTCATCCGGGCTAAGGCCATAGGCGGCACCATAGGGGCGGTTGATAAAATCTTGGATGAGATAGCTTTCCAGCGCAAGCTGGGCAAAATGGGCCACAAAACGCTGAAAGCGTGCCGAGCGCCGCAACAACCGGTAGCCGAGATAGGACAGATAACGCGGCTTCATCGGGGGGGTTCTCCTGAAGACACCACGGCGGGCAGCGGAAGCAGCAGCCCAAGCAGTGCGCCACTCAGATAGCCCAGCGCATCGGCGGGTGTCCGAGTACGCAAGGTGCTCAGCAGGTAGCGCAGCAGGTGGGGCAGTTCGTGCAGGGTATACCAGAGGCGGTGCAGATTGCGGTGGCGGGTACGAAAAAACACCTGCCGATTGCGGGCTAGGTGATACTCACGCAGCCCTGTCACCCGGCTCACACTGGCCGCATACTCGTGCTGTACCTCAATATCAGGGGCATAACCCACCTGAAACCCAGCCCGCCCCGCCCGCAGACAGAAGTCAATGTCTTCATAATAGAAGAAGTAGCGTTCATCGAACAGCCCGATAGCCGCAAAGACCCGGCAATCAATCAGCATTGCAGAGGCAAACACGGCATCCAGCGGCACCACTGGCAGGGATGGTGGGGGCGGGGCGGGGCGTTCCCAGCCCACCAAATCAATATCGTAGCGCCGCATGCGAACGCCATAGCCCGCCGGGACAGTGGGCCGCTGCGTGAAGCATTGCTGGGGAGCGAGCACACCCACGCGCGGGTGCTGCTGTTGGCGGGCGACGAGGCGGCTGAGAGTGTCCGGCGACAGGCTGACATCATTGTTCACCAGCCAGACTGCTGCGCTGCCCTGTTCGCGGGCACGTCGGATGGCCGGATTGACTCCGGCCGCAAAGCCGCGATTGGTGGCATATTCCAGTGTTTCGATAGCTGGGAATTCCTGTGCTAGCCGCCAGAACAGCCCATCGTGTGAGCCGTTATCCGCCACGAGAATATGGGCATTGGGATAATCGAGGGTATGGAGGTGAGTCAGGCAGCGGCGGGTTGCCGCATAGTTGCGCCAATGCAAGACAATGATGGTAACAAGTGGAGCGGGCATTTCAGGTGTTCCATTGGTTGGCAAAGACAAGAACCAAGCTCATCATAGCACTACTAGCGGGGAGCGTCAACTACGCCAAGTAGAGCAACTGTTTATGTTCAGGGGGCTTTTCTGGGGGCGCAGGCAGCCCGCGTGCCCCCTGCCGCCCCTGATACCTATCACCTCACACCCTTCGTGGGCTGCCTTCCTGACCTGACCCCTGACACCGCGCACCTACCACCTACACGCCCGCGCACAGATTTTCCGTTTCGATCCCCTCACGAGGATGACGTGCTTTGGATCCGCGCTGTCTGAGTTTGACATAGCATCGCCGCCGTTCCTTACCCTGCAATGCGTGCAGCAGCGTGTCACGCTGCTCAGACCGCGCCACGCTCTGGTTCGTAGACCATCGCCGTCACGCCGTTGCTGAACGTCTGCGCGTTGAGCAACTTGAGCGGTGATTGAGGGCTGCCTTCCGCAAAGAGACGCTGACCAGTGCCAAGAACAATTGGATAGATCAACAGGCTATATTGGTCAACGAGGCCGTTTCGCATCAGCCACTGCGCCAGCTTGCCGCTCCCGTACAGCAAAAGATGCTTGCCATCCTGCTGCTTAAGCCGCGTGATTTCTTCGATGACATTCCCGCGGATAACGTGCGAGTTGTTCCATGTGGGGTTCGTCAACGTGTTCGAAACGACATACTTGGGCATTGCATTGATACGTGGTGCGCCTTCGTCGGTACTGGTGGGCCACGCCTGTGCAAAGCCATCATAGGTGACACGCCCAAGCAACAGCGCATCGGTGCTCCAGTCTTCGCCAGATTTGAATTTGGCGATTTCGTCGTTCCAATATGCCATTGACCATAGGGGGTTTTCCATAACACCATCCAGCGAAAGGAATTCAGATACGATAATTTTTCTCATAATGGTTCTCCGGTTGTCAATTCGGTCACGAGGATGCTTCCGTGCTAACCCGCTGTAACGAGCGAAGTCGGGTATACAAGGGTCATGAACTAGTCTCAAAAACCCCGGTCAGCCTAACAGCAGGACACAGGCAAGCTGCACGAAACGCAGCCCATGACCTGCATGTGCGCTTCGTGCCCTTCGCGTTCTTCGTGATCTGCCTTCCCGCCCTCGCTACTCCGCACTGCGGGTATCCGCGTCCGGCGCGCTGGCGGGTGGGTTCTCCACGAGCCACGCCGTCAGGTCGGTGAAGGTGGTGAAGTCGAGCAGGCTCTCGGCGAGATCCAGCATCTGCTCGCTATCGAGGGCACGGATCTGCGCCGTCACATCCTCCGGCAACGCCCCGAATTTGCGCGTCAGTAAGCGTAGGGTCACCGACCCTTGCCCCTGTTGCATGCCCTGTTGCATGCCCTGCTCAATGCCCTGCTGCAAGCCCTTCCGTAGCCCACGCTGTTCAAAGCTCGTGATGTACTCCATCGCTTCTTCTCCTAATTCGGTTGCGACATCCTCCCAAAACAGATCGTCCATCGCCGCTGGCAGCGTCAGGAACCAGTCCACGATGCTCAGCAAGCGGCGCACCTCATCCGTCGTGTACCCCCGCCGCAACAGGTCGCGGAACAACTCCAGCTTGGCCGCCTTGCGCCGCAGCGCATCGTGGCGCAGCTCTAGCGTTGCTAAATGGGCCCTCACCAGCAAGGCCATCGGGTTCGGGTCGCTCCGCAGTTCTTCCTCGCGCCCGCGATAATCGAGCAGCTTGACCATCGGGAACTGGACTTCTACGCGCATCCCCAGTTTGGTATCCACATAGCGGTCTGGTCGCCACGTCGGGTCGTCATCGCCCAGCACGG
>JAAUTZ010000161.1 GCA_012031225.1 Chloroflexaceae bacterium | reverse complement strand
CCGTGTGGGGTGTCGTGGTATGAAGCTGCCGCCTACTGCGCGTGGCTCACCGATCAGGGCGGCGGGCAGGCTGGCTTGCGCCAACCGCTACGCTCCGCTTGCCCACGTCTGCCGAATGGCACGCCGCCGCAACCCACAGCGAGAGCCGCCCCTATGTGTGGGGCGATGCGCCGCCGACCCCCGAACACGCCAACTACGATGCTACCGCCGTGCATGCCCCAACTGCCGTCGGCTGCTTTCCGCAGGGGCAAGCCGCCTGTGGTGCGCTGGATCTGGCCGGCAATGTGTGGGAGTGGACGTGTACCCTGCACCGCCCCACCCCCAACGCTAGCCCAGAGCTATCGCCGCAGTCCGACTTCGCCCCTGAGCAGCAGCCCATCATTCGAGGCGGGGCCTTCAACTGGAGCCACGAGTATTTGCACAATCAACAGCACTACTGGTTTAGTGCCGCCCAACGCCGCAACCTTGTCGGCTTTCGGCTGGTGCAAGTAGATCATGCTGATGCGCCTACTGACAATCACAAAGGAGCCTGAGCCATGCCGCCTGTAGATCTGAGCCTGACGTTTCTCTCCCACCCTGATGCACCAACCGCACTCGTGCGCTGGGAGTCGCCCGTCATTGGCGTGCGCCAGAGCCACTTCGACCCGCCCTTCACGCCCCCAATGCTCGCATTGGTGTTGCGTGCGCTAGACCAATGCCAGACTAGCCGTGCCGCGTCCGGTGTATTTACGCTCGCCGAACAGCAGCAGCTCGTGCAGCTAGGGCTGTGGCATGCGGAAGCCGACGCGGGCGGCTTGCCTGCCGATCTTGCGGTGCGTGTGGGGCAACACCTGTTCCGCGCTGTGACGGCCGATCCGCAGGCGGCAATGGCGTTTGCGAGCGTGCGCGACTACGCTCGCCACACGAATATGCCACTTGCGCTGCACCTGCGCTTCCCGCCGCGTGCGGTTGGGTTGGCGGCTCTGCCGTGGGAGACGCTCAGCGATCAGGATGGCCTTGCGCTGTTGCTAGGGCAAGGGCGGGCGGCAGCATGCACCCGCTACCTCGATCTGGAGCATGCGCTCCCGCCTCCGCCCGTGCGGAGTCTGCCGTTGCGGGTGCTCGTGATTAGCCCGCACGCGGGAATCCCGACTGCCACGCGCATTGCCGAGCAACAGGTGCGCTGGCAGGCGTGGGAGCCACTGCTCACAAACAGGCGGATCGTGGTGCATGAAATCAGCCCGGCAACCCGTGAGCAACTGCTCCATGCCCTGCGGATCTTGCCCACGCCGGATGTGGTGCATTACTACGGGCACGGGCGGTATCAGGATGGTACGGCGGCATTGCTGCTCGATGCCCCCGATGGCGGCGAGGATTGGCTAGGGGTGCAGGCTTGTGCTGCGCTGTTGGGGCAGGTGCGGCTGCTCGTACTGTTCGCTTGTCAAGGGGCAAGCCTGAATCCGGTCCACAGCATGTTCAGCAGCCTTGCACCTGCGCTCAGTGCGGCAGGCGTGCAAGCGGTGCTGGCCATGCAGGTAGCAGTGCGGGTGCAAGCCGCCACCCGTGCGAGCAGTGTGCTGTACCGTGCGCTAGCGAGTGGCTGGAGCATGCAGCAGGCCACGGCATTGGTGCGCCAAACACTGTACATCCACGAGCCGGATCAGGCTTCGTGGTATGTGCCGGTGCTGTATGTGCGGGCAAGCACGCCCCAGCCCGTCTATCTCTTGCCGCCCGACCCTGCCCCAACTGCGGCGGCGAATGTTGGAACGCACCCGCCAGATCTGCCAGATGGGCCAGATCTGCGAGATGCCCTTCCCGCACCTCCCCCCCCTAGCTCGCGCCCAATTCGCTGGCAAGCCCCGCGTCAGCAGATCATTGCCCGCCAGCGCAGCCAGATCGAGCGCGTGCGCCTGACGGCAAGCGGTGCGGCTGAGCAATTGGTCGAGGCGAGCGACAACAGCCAGATCAGTGATGTGCAGGCGCAGTAGCCATGCCCGCCCTAGTACGCGCTCTGTGGGGCTATCTCACGCTCAATGCCGCCCTGCTGATGCTGGCGGCGGCAGGCTTGCATAGCGGCGGGCTGTGGTGGCTTGCGACAGGCGGCTGCGTTGCGCTGATCGGCTGGCGCGTGGGGCGGTTTACGGCGCGCTATCCGCCAGAGCCGCGCCCAGTGATCGTGTATATCGTGGTGGTGGATGCCGCCCATGAATGTGATTCCGCAGGCAATCGGCCCACAATGGTGAGCTGAACTAGGCAACAGGAGCCAAGCAATGACAACCAGCGAACTGAGCAATACCTCCTCAATCCAACAGGTTGGGATGACCCGCCAGCACTTTCAGATCGGGGATGCCGCCCGCATTCGCATGATCGTGCTGCATGCCACCGCCGGAGCGTATCCCGGCGATTACGAATGGCTGCGGCAGGGCGGCAGCGCAAGCGCACCCGTCTCAATTCATTACTACATTGACAAACAGGGCAACATTAGCCAGATGGTCGCCGATGCCAACATTGCGTGGCACGCGGGCGAGAGTACGTGGATCGTAGATGGGCAGCAGATCATCTACGCGCACGGCTGCAATGCTGTCTCAGTCGGGATTGAGCTAGAGAATTGGAATAACGGCAGTGACCCCTACCCGCAAGCGCAGGTAGATGCAGCCGTGGGGCTGACGCGCCAACTGGTGCAGACCTATGCCATTCCGCGCAACCAACTGGTGCGCCACCTTGATATTGCCCCCGCCCGCAAGACTGATCCGCGCGGCTTTGCGTGGGCACAATTCGTTGAGGATGTGTATAACCCGCTAGAGCCGGAAGCCCCCCCCGCCGAACAGCGCGCACGGCTCCGGGCGCGGCTCGTAGACCTTGCCTACCGCACGGCGGGCAGTGCCGCCCCCGACGGCTGGACGTTGCTGCGGGGCAGCATCTCGCGCAATACGGGCATGCCGGTGCGGGCAATCACGCCGCCCACGCACGCCAAGCAACCCGCCGATGCGAATGCGCGGGCGGTGCGCCTTGCGGGGCAGGCATTGGTGGTGGAAGCCTACGGGCGCGATCTGTTGTATGCCCCGCCGGATAACCTGTTGCAGATCCGCCAACTCAGCCAGACCAAAGCGGGGACACTGCGCACGGCATTGCTCGAAGCCCTCTTCCGCGCCGTTGATCCCGTCTCTGGCTTCCGCCCCGATTGGGCGTTTCATCAGTATTACCTCGAACATGCCACCGCGCTCGGTGTGCCGATCACGCCCAACTATCGCCTTGCCCGCCGCACCCGTGATGGCACGGCGTATGTGGTGCAGCATTTCGCGCTGGATAGCCTGTGCGCTCCAGTCGAGAACTGGCGGCAGATTACGCGCCTCAGCAGCCTAACTGAGGCCATGTACGCGGGCGATCCGCACGATGCCGCCACCCGCGAGCTACGCAGCCTTTTGCTCAACGACCTGTACCAGCAGCGCACAGGCACCGCATTTGATGCCACCGCTCTATTCTGCCGCTATGCCATCCAGCACCAGCTTGGTGCGCCGCTCGGCCAAGCCGAACTGTTCAGCTTCAATGGACGGCGGATGGTGGCAATGCCATTTGCGCTGGATGTGATCTACTGCCACATTCCCGCCGATGCCAATTGGGAAGGGGTGACCGTCAATGCCATGCCCCCAATATTGGGCCCAGCACCGGAAATTGGGCGGCTGAGTGTGCTGCTGCACGAGCCAGCGCAGCCCACGCTCGGCACAGACCCGCCCGCCCTGATCCCGCCGCCCTACGCTGGCCACCTGCTTGGTGCGCCTGTGCAGCAGGTGCTTGAGCGGGACCTCTCGCTACATACGCCCCCCGATCCACAACCAAGTGCCGTGCCGCCGGTTGCCCCGCAACGGCTGCTGCTTGTGCCTGCGCCGCCACTTGCTGCGACTGAGCAGCCCGAACAGCATTGGCACGCCTATCTGGATCGGCAGGGCGTGTTCACGCGCTTCAGCAATCTTGCCCAGCCCGCCCCGCTTACCAATCGTAGCGGCCATGCCATACCGCTTGTGGTGCTAGGCGTAGAGGGCGGTACGCAGGATATGCCGCCTGCCCAACGGCGGGCATTGCTGTGCATTCTGCGTGATGTGCCACCGCTTGTCGGCTTGAGCCAGAACCACGTCTATCTGGCTCATCGCCAACCATGAATACTTGTCAGAATGGAACCGATGCCATGACAATGATTAAACCCTACCACGTCCCCGCCCCGCCGCCCGCCGTGTGCGAGCCGCCTCTGCTGCACGGCACACACGCGAGTAGCCTGTGCCCTGATGCATGTCTGAATGTGCCACTGGGCTTTCGCGCCGCCTTCACTGAGGGGGCGATCCTAACCTGTGGGTACGAGGGCTGCTTGTACCTCTTACCGCCCGCAAGCTGGCAGAGCTTGGTGCGGCAAGCCCGCACCATCGCCCCCGCCAGCGAACAAGGCGCTTGCAGCGGCGGCGGGTATTTGCCAGTGCGCTGGCGGTAGCTCTTGATGCGGACGGAAACTTCGCC
>JAAUTZ010000160.1 GCA_012031225.1 Chloroflexaceae bacterium | reverse complement strand
TTCTGTGATTACCTATGAGTGTGGGTATTGCTTGCGTCACACAGTTACGGATCATATTATGCACAACATAGGCGGCGGTGCAAGTTGGGGGCGGGGGGGCTTACTGTGGTTGTTGTGCTAGCACCAAGAATTCAATCAACTCCTTTTTTGAGTTACGCTTACGAAGTGGCTCAATCGTTACTGCTGTGAAGCCAACATGGTGCATCAACTCTGCGAGGATCTGTTCAGTAGGAATGAGCGTCGTGTAAAACTTTGAATTTCCGATAATATAGGCGAGGTGTCCACCGGGTCGGACAAGTCGTGCTACGGTTTTGAGATGTTCATACATATCACTAAAATAGCGTTGCACGTAGCTACTCAGTAACGGACTCGATTGTTTGATCGACTCTAAAAGCGGGATAAGAAGTGCAGGCGTGTAGCAGTCGGGTGCAGGAACCCACGTTGCCAATCTACTCGTCGCACAGCCCCAAGTGCCGCCAATCGCTTGCCAGTCAAGATCACCAGCTGCACGACCGTGGGTTAAGTATCCTAGCCAATACATGTAGGGACGTAGTTCGCGGATATAGCTCATCCGATTGACATATGGTGGTGAAGTTAGCACAAGATCATAATTGGATGATGTAGCAGTAAGTTGGCGAGCATCATCCTGCCAAATCTGCCCAGTTCCTACAATAGGTGTATAGGCTGTCGCTAGCAGGAGGGCAACTTCTTGTCGCCAATGCTCGATAATCACGTTATCCACCGGAAAGAGGAGTTGCTGGGCTGAAGAAGCTTTAAAAGAGAGTGACTGGTGATTGAAAGCCGCGTTCGAGTTATGCAATGCCACACGACAGAAGGCTATCAGGATGATGTCGCGCATAGGGGATGGCTCAGCGGCATACAACTGAATTGCTTGAAATAGTTGGGCAAGTCCGTGTAGCATTGGAGGGTTCCACCAGCGGGTAATGTTATGAATTGGCGGGAGCCAGTGATTCGCAGACGGGTTCATATGCTCGGTAGCTTCTGCGATCAAATCGGCACAGGCATGTGTCGCAGCTAATTCAGTTGGGGTATAGGTGGCACACTTTGCGCGTGCCAACCACACGAGAAAGGGGTTAATATCAGTCATATCGGCAGATTTTCCCAATTGGCGTGCAACCACACCAGTCGTTCCAGTGCCGGCAAACGGATCAAGGATGTGGGTGCTGGAAGGATAACGCGCAAGGATTATTTCAACCGCAGTGACAGAGTAAGCGGGTGTGAGGCGCAGCCAGCCATGCCGTCCATTGGAGCGATTAGCTTGTGCCGTTAGCTCAGGGCGTTGCTTCATGCTCATCAGGTACCCCCAAAAGGCTGGACAAAACATGCGTCATGGTTTGCTGAAGTTGTGGACTAACCCGATGAAAAAATGCTGCGAGATCGTAGCCGATAATCTCCCGAAAGAATGTGTACGTTGAAATACTGGTATCTTGATCAAAGCTACCGCGTAGGATATGCCAGCGAGCGCGAGTATATCGCTCAATGACTCCCGTGTCGAATTGATTGGAAAGCAGCAGCAATACTGGAATATAGCCCTGTGTGTATGCTGTGGCAGCATTGGCTACATCAGCGTGTTGTCGCTTGGCATCCTTGCTTTTGTAGCCTTGTCGAATCTCAATCGCAACTCCTTGCATAGCAGTAGCAATGGTCGGCTCAAGCCCCAGTGTCTGGGATACATGTTGGAGCCACGCCGCTACGGTTTGGCGGCGGGAACCATCCTGAATGTCTACAAGAGTAATACGTGCATCCAGCTTTAGGGTACGGCTAGTGCCGGTATTCGTAGTGATTGTGTATGCCCACTGGGCTTGTGTGGCTGTCAGCCCAAGCTGATCGCGGATAATCTGGCGGAGTAACAGTTCACTGCCGATTCCGATCTGCCGATATATTGATGTGATCCCACCAGCCGCACGGTGTGCGGCATATACACGCGGCGTATCAAGCCCAAACCATGTATAGAAGTGATCAGCTCCATAGAGGGTGCGAAAATCAGCCAGTGTGATCCCTGCTTGTGCTTGCCCAAAGCGGGGTTGATAGGAAGCACATACTGCAATTCGATCCAGTATGATCTGGAGATATAGAAGGTCTTGCGGTGTAATTGGTGTTGATGACATTGGCATTCCGTACCTCACGCTGGGAACTAAGCAACACGCGACATCGGCTACTCCCACGTCAGCGTGCGGATGCATGCGGTGGATTATAGCATAAGCGAGGTTGGGTTGCACCGCCCCCGCGCCTGCGGTACAATAGCATCGTTTGGGAAACTGCACCGGATCGGAGTTCGTGCCGTGCCGCACAAAATATTGATGATCGCCCCAACCAGCTTCTTTTCTGATTATGGCTGCCACGTCCGCATCTTGGAAGAGATTCTGGTGCTGCAAGAGCAGGGGCATCAGATCACCCTTGCCACCTACCACAATGGCGACGATGTGCCCAATGTCACCATTCGCCGCTCGTGGGACGTGCCGTGGGTGCGGCGCACGATGGTCGGCTCCTCGCGCCACAAAATCTACCTCGATGCGGCTCTCTCGTGGCGCAGCCTGCGGGTTGCGCTGCAATTGCGCCCGACCTTAATCCACGCCCACCTCCACGAAGGCGCACTGATCGGCGCAGTGCTGCGGCGCATGCTTGGTGTGCCGATGGTGTTCGACTATCAAGGCAGCATGACCAGTGAGATGATTGATCACGGCTTCCTCAAGCCCAACACGCGCCTGCATCACAGCCTTGCGCGGCTCGAACTGTGGATCAACCAGCAAGCTGATGCAATTATCACCTCCACCCACAACACCGCCGATATGCTGCGCCAGCAGGCTCAACTCGATCCGCAGCGGATCTGCACCGTGATTGATCGGGTCAATACCGAACGCTTCCGCCCCTTTGATGCCACCCGCGACGATCCCGCCGCGTGGCAAGCCCAGCACCACGAATTGCGGGCCCAGCTTGGTATCCCAGCCGGGCAGCGGGTGGTTGCCTATCTCGGCTTGCTCGCGCCGTATCAGGGGACGAACGTGTTGCTGCAAGCAGCCCAGATTATTGCCGCCCGCCTACCCGATGTCCATTTCCTCATTATGGGCTACCCCGATCCGGCGAGCTACCGCGCCTACGCCGAGTCGTTGGGCATTGGCGCACGGGTCACGCTGCCGGGGCGCATCTACTACCGCGATGCCCACGTCTATCTGCGGCTAGGGGATGTGGCGGTTGCGCCGAAGATGAGTGCCACCGAAGGCAGCGGCAAAATCACCAACTACATGGCGATGGGCTTGCCTGTCGTCACCTTTGATACCCCTGTGAGCCGTGAGATGCTCGGCGGGGCGGGGGTGTATGCCACGCTGGGCAGCCCCACCGATCTCGCCGCAAAGCTGCTGCTCGTGCTAGAGAATCCCGCGCTCGCGGCCCAATTGGCGGTGGCGGCACGGGCGCGGGCGGTGCAAGAGTTTGCGTGGTATCACGCCGCCCCAGAGCTAGAGGCGATCTATGCCCGGGTGCTGGCCCGCGAGGCGCAGAGCTTGCCGCGCTACTCGGATACGCGGCTCGGCTGAGGGCGTAGCTCGCGCTGATTAGCTGCCCGCCTAGCTCGGCGACAATGCGCTATCCCGCGTGGTACAATGCTTGCTGTAGGAGTACCCGCCCGATGTGCCGCAGGAGGATGTATGCCTTCGCCGTTTGCTGGAATGGATCCATACCTCGAAGGCTCGGAGTGGACAAGTGTCCATGTTGAGTTAACGTCAGCGATTGCACGCCATCTTGCGCCGCTGCTTGCCCCGCGCTACATCGTGCGTCCAGTTCGCCGGTTTATCACCACCGCGCCGGATGATCTGGCGATTGTGGCCCGCGACATCTATCCCGATGTTGGTGTGTACGATCCTGCTCCCATGACCACCACGTCAATCACGACGGCAAGTGTTGTTGCTCCGAGTATGCCGCTCTTATTAACAACCGTGATCCCAGAACAAGAGCCACAGTACACCATCGAGATCCGCGATCAAAACCAGCGCATGCTTGTTACGGCGATTGAGGTGCTATCGCCAACAAATAAACGCGCCCCCGGCTACTATGCCTACCGTGATAAACGCACGCGCTTGCTGCACAGCCCCGTCCACCTGTTGGAGATTGATCTGTTGCGGCAGGGTATGCGTGTGCCCATGGTTGACCCATTGCCGCCAGCCCCCTATTTTATCTTGCTCAGTCGCGTCGAGCGTCGCCCGATCAGTGAAGTGTGGGCAATCCAACTCAATCAGCCGCTTCCCGTTGTGCCTGTTCCGCTGCAAGCGGGCGATGCTGATGTGATGCTGGATGTGCAAGCGGCATTCACCGCGATGTACGATGGGTTACGCTTTGATCTCGCGGTAGACTACACGCGCCCGCCCGACGTGCCCCTGCCCACCCCGCCAGACCCCTGAGTCCTCACCCGCCTAGCTCGGCAACGATGCGCTCAACTGCCGCCACTGCGCCCCCGCTCGCGCAGGGCAGCCGTATCGGGCGGCCGATTACCAGATAGTCGGCT
>JAAUTZ010000159.1 GCA_012031225.1 Chloroflexaceae bacterium | reverse complement strand
GATCGGGCGGCTGCGGCGCAAGCAGCACAACCGGCTGGGTGGCGGCGAGGGCGTGGGCCATCTCCCAATAGCGGATACCGGTGCCCGCCATCCGCGTACCGATGACATCGTGGCTAAGGATGAGGATCGTCATCGTGTGGCTCGTGGTAGTGCGTGCAAGATTGCAACGACTAGCTTGTGAACAGTGGTACAGGGGTTGTCAGTCGAGGGATCGTGATGGGCGTATTGCTCGATGAGTTGTGCGGCGTGCTGGATGGCTGTTGCTTGATGCCGTTCGCAGATCGTGCTGACTTGCTCAATCGTCCGGCTATTTTTGGCATATGGCTGTCCAATATGAGACTCCAGTTGCTTGTGGCAATCACTACACGTCAACCATCCATGCGCATGGCACGCGACAAAGTGGAACAGATACCATACTTCAAAACAAGGGTTGGAATACGCTACTGCGAAACCGGACTCCTGTGCTTTATTTAGCGCAGCACCAAATTGTTCAGCGGTGGGCGGGGTTTCATCCCGATCAAACACGCACCAAACCGCACTGTAAGCATCTTGGCCTTCTTGCTGAAGAATTTGGTGTGCTTTACGGACAACATCTAGCGGTGATCCGCCGCCCACTGAAACAATCTTTTTGCTAACCCGAAACTGATTGAAATACGTCTTTTCTGTCTCACCTTCGCACACGATGAGAAAGCGTTTGCGCTGGTCTCTGCTGTTCGGGTTTGGCCTATTGCTGCGCTTCAGCGAGAGTGACTTCCGGCTCAACTGAGTGTGCTCCTTTGTAGCTATCCGCGCCCTCAAAGATCGGCATGAGATTGCCGATGTAGGGGATACCGCCGTATCGCCCTTGTAGATACCTGCGGGCATATGCTTCATCGTTCCGCACTTTGTATGTGGCGAGGGAGACCAACTCGGTCGCTTCATTGTTGAGCTTCTCGGTAAACCAAATCTGATCGCGGCGCAGGAGTTCATTATCGAGCAAGTTTGTGTCGTGCGTTGTAAAGATGAGTTGTGCATGATTTGGATTAGTGCGAGAGTTGTTAAAGAGCTGTATAAGCTCCCGTGCGACCAATGGATGCAACCGCGAATCAAACTCGTCTGCAAACAGAACCAAGCCCCGCTGCAATGCAGCGACAATCGGTGCAGCCAGCGCAAAGAGCTTTTGTGTACCATCAGACTCGTGTTCATCCAAATCAAAGACCTCTGTCTCTGTTGGGATCGGCGTACCTTCATCATCATAAACGTGGTGGATCGTATGTACTTCTACTGACTTCAAGCCATCAGAGCCGAGTGAATGGCGGAGTACACTCTTCAAGTCCTCAGGCATCTTCATCTTCGCAGACATTTCCTCAAAATCTATTGCTTCAGTCTTCACCTGTATATCAACCACAGCGAGATCGAGCTGGGACATCAGATGAAGCACACCTTCCCGTAGTTCATGACCATCTTCGAGGCACTCAATCGAAAACGGTCTGGAAAAGTCGTGTAAGCCAGAAACGAGCTTTGCTGTTTCTCGAAACCAGCGTGTGACAGCTAGTGCTGTTTGGTCATTATAGTTCTGCGCGAGTACGGAAAGAAATAGAACATTGTCACGAGTACTGTTATATGCGCGTCGCCCCTCTCGAAAGACACCGCGTGCTAGGTAAACCGGCTCGTGCTCGGTGCGCTCGAAGAGGCAGGCTTCGCGGCTCTTGCCGTGCGGGGTGTGGTAAAGCCACTCGTGCACGATCCGCTCAGACGTAGCTTCAAAACCATAGCGGTATGTTGTCGTATTGTACACAAAGATTACTTCAAAAATCGAAGGCTTCTCACGGGTGCTAACTGCAAGACGAAACGGCTCAACATCAATCTCATCACCATCAGCTAGTTGCTGCAAAGAGTGCAACACCATTGTCCGTACAAATGCGAAGGCTTTGATGAGATTGCTCTTCCCGCTTGCATTGGCACCATAGATTGCGGCACTCGTCAGGAGACGAGTTTTACCGTCAGGAGCGATAAAGACGGTGCGCTGATCGAGATCTTCATCATAAGATTTGATGTTGGTGGCAACCATGCTCAAGGTAACGACATTCTTGAAGGAGCGGTAGTTGCCAACACTAAATTCGATGAGCATTGCTTGACCTCCTGTTATTTGCACTGAATCGGCAAAATTTGCGGATATTCTACAAATTTCCCTTGTATTGTACCGCGTACAGGCAATCTTAGCAAACGCCCTAGCCTCACTCCACTGCCACCACTACCACCCCGTCCACCTGCTCCACCACGCGCACGCCGGGCGTGTCCGCAATCTGCGCGGCGAGGTCAGCCCAGAGCGGTAGGGGCGGGTGTAGCCCATCGTAGAAGCGCGTATCGATCAAGATGTAGCGCAAGCCCATTGCCTGCAACTGCGCGACGGCTTCAGGCTGGGGGAAGGCGGTGGCAATGGCAGCATACTGCTGATACTCCGGCTGGCGGTGGTTGGGGTGGTTGTAGGCGGGGATGTGCTTGCTGTGGTAGAGCGAGCCGTACATTGCAGGGTAGTTGACGGCATCTAGTCCGGCGGGCAGCCACGCCACCGCAAATCATCGGGCTGGGCGCAAGCCACGTATCTATTGGGCGGGGGGTGAGCGTGCTGGTCTCGACGGTGCCGGGGTGCATGTCGAGTACGACGAGTAGGCACAGCCCCGCAGTGACAAGGTGCGGCAGATAGTGTTGCTGTGGGCGGCGGGCGCGGGCTTGCTGGATCAGCCACGTTGCCCCTAAGCCGGCTAGCAGGCTCACAAACAGCACCGTGATGATGCCGAACCGGCCCCAGCCACGCACCAGCCCAGTGAAGGGCAGCTGGGCGAGGTAGTAGGCGGGGAGCCACACGGGATCATCGGCACTGAGCGGCTGGTTGTTCAGATGCAGGTCGGTGCCGAGTGCGAGGATCGCACTGCCCACTGCTACCCCCAGCCAGACCCAGCGTTGAGGTGGGTAGGGGTGCGGCTGCCATGCCCACGCCAAGCCGGTGAGGATCAGCGCAACGATCCCCAGATAGAGCGTCTTTTCGATCCAGAGTGGCTCTGGGCGCACCTGCTCAACCAGATCGCCCCAGAGCGGGTGCAGCTTGTGCGGCAACACAAAGTTGAGCGGATCGAGTGACCAGATGCGCGTTGCTTGCAGATCGTGCGCGGCGAAGGTGCGGTTGCCAAGATTGGCGAGGAAAGGCGCGGCTCCGAGCAAGGCTCCTGCAAGCACGGCCGGCGCAACCGCAAGGCTGCGGGCGAGCGCAAGCGATGGCTCGCGCAGGAACGGGATGAGCATGAGCAGGGCATACAGCACGCCCAAGAAGAGGCTCATAAACAGGTAGTATTGGCTGGCACTGCCCACTAGGGCGGTTGCGCCAAACACGAGCAGCCCGCGCAGCCACCAGCGCATCGGCGCACGGAGCGCAGTATCTAGTGCCCAGAAGAAAAGCGGCAGGGCATACGTAGCGACGTAGGGCATGTGCCCGTAGCTGTGCGCGACGCGGTAGGGGGTCAGCACAAAGATTAGCCCGCCCACCAGTGCCCCGCCACGACTGCGGGTGATCTGCCACAGCCAGCGATAGACAACGTAGCCGGAGAGCCAGATGTACAGCCACAGCAACAGGTTGTAGGTAAACACCGGCCCTGCGAGCCACGTTACGGGGGCGGCGAGGATGATGCTGAGGTAGGGGATGTCGGTGACGGCGAGGGTCAGATCACCGGGATAGTTGAGGCGCGGATCAACAAAGGGCGACTCGCCCAATAGCAGGGCTTGGCTCATCCAGCCAGTGACATACACAAACTGCACATTGTCGCCATACCAGCCGATGATCTGCGTGCGTGGGTTCGCTAGCACTGGCAGGATCACCAGCGTCGCGGCGAGCATCAGGCAGAGGATGATCGGCAGATCGTGGCGCAGCCATGCCCACCATGCCGCTACCCAGTGTGGCCCACGCGGCGCAGCGAGGGCGTGCGGTATGGGCTGTTCGGGGGGCATGGCGGCTAGCCTCGCGGTGCGTGGGTGCGTGGGTTGATCCGGTTGAGCAGGCGCATAACCCGCCCATTGCCGATACGCTGGACAAGTTGCTCTAGGTGGGCGATATGCTGATTCTTCTGCTGGAGCGCCTGCTCTAGGGTGGCAATATAGGCGGCTTGTGCGGTGTGCTGCTGGTGCAGCCATGTGTAGTGTTGCTGCATGGCTCGCCACCCGACAATCTCATCGGGGGCGGTTGGGGTGGGCGTGTGCATGGCTTGCGTTAGCACCGCATCGGCTAGAGGGAGCCACGCCGCCTGTGCCGCCGGAGCCGCCAGCACGAGATGGCGGTAGGCTGGCTCGCGCCGCTCGGTGGCAACGATGCGTTGGATGTAGTAGGCATCGAGATACTCTTCGAGATCGAGGCTCCGCACATTGAGCAGCAGGTAGTGCTTCACCAGCATCATGCCCAGCCATAGCTCCACCTGCCCGCCGGGGTAGGCACAGCCCTTCGCGCCCAATTCCTCCAGCAGTGCCAGCGTCGCATCCAGATCCGGCAAGCCATAGG
>JAAUTZ010000012.1 GCA_012031225.1 Chloroflexaceae bacterium | reverse complement strand
TGTGCTGCCATGGTGGCTCAGGCTCCGCTCCCAATCTACGGTGGCGTGTACGGGGGGCGGCGTGCTAGCGGTGCGGCGCGGAGCCGTGAAGCTGAGGCGGCGCACAATGCGCGGCAGGATCTGCCCAAACAGCTCCTCGCGCATGAGCAGCACCGCCGCTAGCTCATCGTACCACTCACGCAGCTCAGATGCAGGCTCACGCGCCCCGTGCCCCAGTGCCCGTAGCCGAGCGGCATCGTGGCGCAGGAGCAGCGTGAGCAGGCGCATCTGCATGCGGGCAAGCGTGGCCGGGCTAGGCATGGCGGTAGGGCTAGGCATGGCGGCTACTCTAGCGGGTAGCCAAAGAACTGCACTTCCGTAATTGGCGTATCGTCGTAGCGTGCGCTAGGGTAAACCTCCTCGATGGTCAACTGGATCACGTCGGTTAGCTTGTAGGCGATAGGCACAGCCTGCGGGCCACGCTGATCTGCAAGCTGCACCACGTCGCTGCTGCCATCGGCATAGGTGAGCAGCAGGCGTTGTGGGCGGTGGTTGCGGCGGAAGATCTCCTCATCGCGCTCCAAGCCGGCACTGATAGACATGCGTACCAACAGCACTGGCTCGGCAAATTCAAAGCGGATCCACTCGCCAATCCCCGCGCCCGGCACGCCCTCGACCCACGCCGTATCGGGGCGATTGTCTCGCGTCAGTTCGGGGGCATAGCGCACAATGCCCAAGCCGATGGCGCGTAGGTCTTCGGGCGGCAGCGTCGAAGAGGCTGTCACCGTAATGACCGTAAGCGGGATCGGTGGGGTGTTGCTCAGGGCGGTGATGGTGGCAACGGGTACGCCTGAGCTGATGGTTTTGGCCGGCGGGGTACTCGTGGCGGTGATGCCTTCGGTGCCCGCTAGGGGGGTGGTATCGAGCCGCTCCTGAAACGCGGCAAGGCTGATCGGGGCTAAACCTTCGGCGACTGCGAGGGTATCGTTGCGATCCATAATCCCACCCACGCTGTAGCCGTGATTGCCCGTTTGCCAGTGGAAACTCCAGCCGCCGCCGGTGCTGAATTCGTAGCCCTCTTGCTGGCGAATCTGGATTGACTGTGCGCCACTCGGCACAGCATCGAAGAAGGTGGTCGCTTGCCCACCCGTGATCTGCATAAAGTATTGCCGATCCTGCGGATTTTGCAGGGTCAGCATAAAGCCGCGCTCATCGGCATAAGAGGCAAAGTTCAACACCTCTAGCCCACGCGGGAGGTCACTGGGCCAGTAGTAGGTGAGTGCGGTGCTGCTAGGGGCAGGCGGGGTGTCTGTCGCTCCGGCTGCTTCCGTTGCTTCGGCTGCTTCGGTTGGGGCCGGCGTTGGCGCGGCGGTATTGGATGGGGTGATTGCTGGCGGTGCATCGGCAAGCTCGGTAGGGCGCGGCGTGGGTGGGGTGGGAGCAGGGGCAACCGTTGCCGTTGCAGGCGGAGGGGGCGCAGGCGTATTGCCACATGCGGCAAGTGTACCCGCTAGCACGAATATCACCGAGTATATGAACCATAGGCGCATGCACGTTTCTCCTCTGTCTATCGGTAAGCACCGCCCGCGCTGCAAGCCGGAAATGCCGCCCGCGTAGGTGGTGTGCGCTACGCCTATTGTACCGCAGACGCGGGGGATGTGGGAAAGCATGGCTGCAAACGCCGCTTGTTGGCCGTAGCACTCTGCCTCACTCTACCGCTCAAGGTCGGGTATAATATGAGCTAACGAAATCGAAAACACCACCACGCAAAGGATCCTTCTATTATGCACAGTTTTGATGCCCTTGTTTTGACCCAACACGCAGACGGCAGCGTCCACCCTGCAATCGAGCAGCTCACCCCCGCTGATCTGCCCGCAGGCGATGTGCTGGTGCAGGTGAGCCACTCCGGGCTGAACTACAAAGATGGCCTCGCTGTCACCAACACGGGTAAGATTGTCCGCAGCTTTCCGATGGTGCCGGGCATAGATTTTGCGGGCACGGTGATCGAGTCGCAATCGCCTGCCTACACCGTCGGCGATGCTGTGGTGCTGACGGGCTGGGGCGTGGGCGAGCGGCACTGGGGCGGCTTCGCGGGTATGGCGCGGGTCACGGCCGATTGGCTTGTGCCGCTGCCAGCGGGACTAACCCCCAAACAGGCGATGGGCATTGGCACAGCGGGCTTCACCGCGATGCTGAGTGTGCTAGCGCTGGAAGAACACGGCGTTACCCCCGATGCAGGCGAGGTGGTCGTCACCGGCGCGGCAGGCGGTGTCGGCAGTATCGCCGTTGCGCTCCTTGCCCAGCTTGGCTACCGCGTCGTTGCCTCGACTGGGCGCACCGAGCAGCACGCCTATCTGCACGAACTTGGCGCGGCGGAGTGCATCGGGCGCGAGGTGCTATCGGCTCCATCCAAACGCCCACTCGAAAGTAGCCGCTGGGCGGGTGCGGTAGATACTGTTGGGGGCGATACGCTCGCGGGCCTACTCCGCACGATGAATGTAGGCGGCAGTGTGGCGGCGTGTGGGCTGGCGGGTGGGGGCCACCTGAACACGACGGTGATGCCGTTTATCTTGCGTGGCGTGAACCTGCTGGGGATCGAATCAGTCAATTGCCCCCTGCCGCGCCGCCTGCTCGCGTGGGAGCGGCTCGTGCGTGATCTGCCGCTCGCCAAGCTCGAAGCCATGATCGAGATTGCCGCCCTTGCGGATGTGCCGCACTTCGCGGCGGCCATTGTAGCGGGGCAGGTGCGCGGGCGCGTGGTGATTGAGCTGTAAGCGTCACGGGGGTTGCCCGCCGCTGCTGCGAGCAACGGATCCAAGTATGCCGTGCTAATCCCTGTTGCTTGCATCCAGTAGCGATTTCCCAAGACCCTGTTATAATCAGGGTAAGGAATCTGCATAGGAATCATCATGTCGGAACGAATTGGCATTGCTACCCTGAATCGCATGCCGCAGGCTGAGTTTGTCGCCACTGTCGGCTTCGTCTTTGAGGACTCAGCGTGGATCGCGGCGCACGTCTGGAGCCAGCGTCCTTTCGCTAGCGTCGCGCAATTGCACGCTGCGATGTGGGCTGTGGTGCAGGCGGCTCCCCGCGCCCAGCAGATCGCCCTGATCCAAGCCCACCCCGATCTTGCGGGGCGAGCCGCCCAGCAGGGCACCCTCGGCGGAGCCTCCACCGATGAGCAGGCGGCGGCAGGCTTGGCGGCCTTGACGGATGCAGAACGCGCCGAGTTCACCCGCCTGAACACCGCCTACACAGCGCGGTTCGGGTTCCCCTTTGTAATCTGTGCCCGCGAGAACAAGAAAGCTGGCATCCTTGCCGGTTTCCACGCCCGCCTACCCAATGCGCGTGAAGCCGAGATCACGACGGCTCTGCATGAGATCTACAAGATTGCCGGGCTGCGCCTTGCCGATACTGTGACTGACCAGCCCGCACGAACGGAACTGTCTAGCGAATAGAAAGGGACTCCCGAATGGCTGCCGAAATCTACTACGGCAAAAGCAATGTGAGTGTATACCGCACCTACGCCACCCCTCTGAAGGGCTTGACGGCGATCCCCGAGTCCGGCTTTACCGAGCGCAGCAACAACCTGCTTGCGGTGGATGTGGATGTGCGCGTGTTTGGCAATGCGTTCCTGCCTGCCTACACCGAAGGCGACAACACGATGGTGGTGGCAACCGATACGATGAAGAACTTCATTCTCGAAGAGTCGGTCAACTACATGGGGGCAACGATGGAAGGCTTGCTGGAGATGTTAGGGCAACGCTTCCTCAGCACCTACAGCGATATGGAGTGGGTCCGCATGACGGGGCGCGAGATCCCGTTTGCCTCAGCTAGCAGCAACGATAACCTGTATAGCATGGGCAACAGCGATTACACCACAGCCACGCTCGACATCAAGCGCAACGGCGGGGGCTTTGTTGTCAGCGATCATCAATGTGGGCGGGTCGGCTTCAAGCTCGTTAAGCTGACCGGCAGTGCCTTTGCAGGCTTTGACCGTGACCGCTACACCACGCTGGAGGAACGCCCAGACCGCCTGCTGTATGTCTTTATGGATATGTATTGGAAGTACGCCGATCCCGCAGTCATGCTGGATCCGCAACACAGTGGCTATGTTGCCGCCGAGCAGATCCGTGATCTGGCGTGCTATACCTTCAATGACTTCGTGAGCATGTCTATTCAGCACTTGATGTATGAGATTGGTACGCGCACGCTGGAACGCTTCCCGCAGCTGATCGAGGTTGGCTTCGATGGGCAAAACCGCACATGGGATCCCGGCTTTACCTCAACGCAGGACAAGAAGGTGCGGAGCTACTGCGATCCGCGCCCGCCGTATGGCTCGCTCGGCTTGGTGCTACGGCGCGATTAGCACGAACAGGAGACCTAAGCATGGCAGGTCGGCTAACCACGCACGTCCTCGATACGGCGCATGGCCGTCCGGCGGCGGGGCTACCCATCGAGCTTTGGGCGTTGACTCCGGCAACCGGCGAACGCCTGCTGCTGAAGCAGGTTATAACCAACACCGATGGGCGCACCGATGCACCCCTGCTGAGTGGCGACGAGCTACGGATTGGGGTGTATGAATTGGTTTTTGCGGTGGGGGATTACTTCGCCTCCGAGCCAGCGTTAGAGCTAGCCCCACCCTTTCTTGATCTGGTTCCGGTGCGCTTTGGCATTGCCAATGCCGAGCAGCACTACCACGTACCATTGTTGGTTGCGCCGTATGGCTACAGCACCTATCGCGGCAGCTAAACATGAAGAGGAGCCTATGCGCTTAGCAGACGTTCTCCCCGTGCCGGTTGTAGGGTGGGCGTACCCCGCCGCCGAACTGCTGCTGGCGCGGGCTGAGCAGCTAGCATTGATGACGGAGGAGCCGGGCCGCATTACGCGCCGCGCTTTCACCCCCACCATGCGCGAAGTACAGGAGCAGGTAGCGGCGTGGATGCACGCGGCAGGCATGGCGGTGCGCCGCGATAACATCGGCAACCTGATCGGGGTGTATTCCGCACCTACCCCCAATGCCCCTACCCTGCTGATTGGCTCACACCTCGATACGGTGCGCGATGCGGGCAAATACGATGGCCCGCTGGGTGTGCTGGCGGGGCTAGCGTGTGTCGAGCAACTCGCGGTGAGGGGTCAGCACTTGCCCTTCAACCTCGAAGTGATCGCCTTTGTGGATGAAGAAGGGCTGCGCTTCCACACCGCCTATCTCGGCAGCGAAGCTCTGAGTGGCGATTTTGAACCAGCCTACCTGCGCCTCACCGATGATGAGGGTATCACCCTTGCCGATGCGATCCGCGCATTTGGCGGCAACCCAGAGCGCATCGCCCAAGATCGGCGCGACCCGGCTACGCTGCTCGGCTACTGCGAACTGCACATCGAACAGGGACCGGTGCTAGAGTCCAATGGCATCCCCGTTGGGGTGGTGACAGCCATCGCTGGGCAGACGCGCATGGCGATCTCGTTTCGGGGCGAGGCGGGGCACGCGGGAACAGTGCCCATGCAGCTCCGCCGTGACGCGCTCTGTGGCGCAGCCGAATTTGTGCTTGCGGTCGAAGCCTACACCCGCGCATCGCCCGATATGGTTGCCACTGTCGGGCGGATCAATGCCTACCCGGACGTGAGCAATGTGATCCCCGCCGAAGTTGCCATCAGCCTTGATGTGCGCCACAAGGACAACAGCCACCGCCAATTGGTGTGCAAGCTGTTGCTGGAACGGGCCCAACATATCTGTATCACGCGCCACCTCAGCCTCGATTGGCGCATCGTTCACGAGAACCTCGCCACGCCCTGCGATCCCGCCCTGAGTGACATACTCGGTGCGGCGGTGCAGCAGGCGGGCTACCCCTTGCTGCACCTGCCCAGTGGAGCCGGGCACGATGCGGTGGCGATGGCGCAGATCACCCCGATCAGCATGCTGTTTGTGCGCTGTGCAGGCGGCATCAGCCACCGCCCCGACGAAGCGGTGCAGGTGGGTGATGTAGCCAGTGCGCTGGATGTGCTCCACCGCTTTGTCCACCTTTTGGCGGCGGACCAACCGAGCCTAGCAACGGAGGCGTAGGATCTGCGATGGCCCACTTCGATGTACATCTGCGCGGCGGCTTGGTGCTGTTGCCCGATCAGCCGGAGCCGGTTGCAGCCGAGATCGGGATCATTGCGGGGCAGATTGCCGCAATCGCGCCGGAGCTTACCGATCCTGCCGCCGCCACGCTCGATGCAAGCGGCTTGGTCATTCTCCCCGGCGGGGTAGATGCCCACGTCCACTTCAATGAGCCGGGCCGCAGCGCGTGGGAAGGCTGGGCCACTGGCACTCGGGCGCTGGCCGCAGGGGGCGTAACCTGCTGCATCGAGATGCCCCTGAATGCTAGCCCGCCCACGCTCGATGCGGCTAGCCTGCACGCCAAACTCGCCACCGCCCGGGCTAGTGCCTATGTGGATTTTGCGCTGTGGGGCGGCTTGACCCCAACCAATCTCGATAGGCTCGATGAGCTAGCGGCGGGTGGTGTGATCGGCTTCAAAGCCTTCATGTGCGATAGTGGTATCAGCGATTTTCAAGCCGCAGATGAGGCTACGCTGCACACGGGCATGCGCCACGCCGCCCGGCTCGGTATGCCTGTGGCGGTGCATGCCGAAGACGAGGCCATTGTCAGCCAGCTTACCGCGCAGGCCCGAGCGGAAGGTGCGACGAGCATTCGCGCCTACCTCGCCTCGCGCCCGATCCACGCCGAGCAGGAAGCGATCCACACCGCCGCCCGCCTTGCACAGGAGACCGGCTGCCGCCTGCATGTCGTGCATGTGAGCAGTGGACAGGGCGTGCAAGCCGTGCTAGCAGCCCAAGCACGCGGTGTAGATATAAGCTGCGAGACTTGCCCGCACTACCTCGTGCTGACCGATGCCGATGTGGAGCAGCTTGGCGCACTCGCCAAATGTGCGCCCCCGATCCGTAGTGCCGCCGTGCAAGCCGAACTGTGGGCATATCTGGCTGATGGTCGCCTGCCAATGGTCGCCTCCGATCATTCGCCCGCCCCCCCTGACATGAAAACCGCGCCCGATTTCTTTGCGGTGTGGGGCGGCATCTCCGGCTGCCAAGCCACCCTGCCGCTGCTGCTCGATGCGGGCTACCACCAGCGCGGCATCCCGCTCGCCACCCTAGCGCGGGCATGGGCAACCTACCCCGCGCAACGCTTTGGCTTGGGGCAGCGCAAAGGGCAGATTGCCATCGGCTATGATGCCGATCTCGTGCTGGTTGATCTGGCGGCCCAGACCACCGTGCAAGCCAGCAACCTGTTCTATCGCCACCCGCACAGCCCCTACCTTGGGCGCACCTTGCGCGGCGTAGTGGTGCAGACGCTGGTGCGCGGGGTCGTTGTGTATCAGCGCGGGCAGATCGTGGGGCAGGGTGGCTGGGGCGTGTGGGTGGCGGGGGGATAGGTAGCGCTGGTAGAAACGACATGCACAATAGTCACTATCTCAAGATGAAATCATTGATCCAAGGTATATGCCTTTTTACTTTACTGATATTGCATTTACGATTCTATCGCCATAAGCGCATTTTTCCTATTTCTGTAGGGAAGTATCACAATAGGTACAAGATTTCTCGAGGTTGATATATTCGTGTATAATGAGCATACTTTAACTTGCCAACAATATGAAGCATAAATTCGAACTACTAACCGCTTTTCCATTCATCGCATTCTTAATTTCAGGTAGCTTTGCACTAATTCTACTTATTTGGAGACTATATGCAGATGTACCCTTACTCGTTATTTCCGCAGACGATCTTGCGCGTGCTATTCTTGGTTGGGACGTAACGCAAGGAAAACTCATTCCATCTGATGTCTGGCTCCCACTACAGTTTTGGCTACAAGCTGCATTAACACCATTTGGAGCCACCATACTATGGAATGCACTCGTAGTTAACCTAGCTGCGTCGGGAATAACACTCTTAACCATGTTACTATTTGGGAGAGAAATTGGACTAAGGCTATCGGGCAGCATTTTTTTGATACTCCTGTTAGTTAGTCTGCCGTGGTTCATCTGGCTTAGTGTTTCTGGTATGAGTGAACCGCTATTCTTCTTGGGTATAGTGCTGAGCTTTTATGGAACTATTAAATGGTATCGTCAAAAGCAGGTCTGGGGATTATGGTTGGCAGCAATAGGACTATTAATAGCAAGCCTCGTGCGATTTGATGCATGGGCCTATGCAATAGTTTTTGCCTTCAGTATCCTTTGGTGTAGAGTACATTTAAAGGCAACTTACCCACCACACGCTTATATCATCGCAGCACTACCCTTAGGTGTCATTGCACTATGGCTGACATATTCGTATATTAAATATCAAGACCCTTTCGTATTTGCAAAAATAACACGCGGCTACTATTTAGCACTTCATCCTGACCCTGCACAACGATTATCCTTGTTAGATCGTGTAATAGCACAACCAAGAGATTTAATTCAGTTTGCGTCTTTGACCCTTATTCTCGCCCCCATTGGAGTTTGGCTTCAACGACATATGGCAGGAGTCTGGATATTAGTCACGATGTGGATCGCAGGGTTATTTTTGCTCATGCGAAGTACCATAAACTACACGATCACTATGAATAATCCTGAACGATTAGTGATTATTCTGGTTATTTTGATGGCTCCGTGGGCAGCTCTCACGCTCCAAGCACTATGGCAGAAACCTTTTGCGAAACCATTTGTGATTGGCTGTCTCCTCTTTGTCGTGGTTACTCGGTCTCTTGTGCTGCCCCATCCACCAAATATCTGGTCAGTAGCACCTGATAGTATTCCCATCCGTCAACATCTCATCGAGCTACGTCAAGCACAAATACTGTTACCTGATGATCGAATAATGATTGAGGTTGTTTTCTGGGATTTTGTTTTACTCCATGCCATGACTGAGAGTCCGGGAGCAGTTATCTATGATCGTGCGCCTGCTCTTATCGTTTCTCCTGAAGGGGTTCGGGTGCTTGACGATGTGAATAATCCGAGTATCTTTGTAGAGTCGTTAGATGTCCTTGATCGGCAGTTGCAAGCGCAAAACGTGCGTGTGCTTATCGTAGCAGACGAAATGGCGAAAGCAAAACTCAGAAACATTGCGAAACAAACTTTTTCCACTGATAAGTTCACCGTGTTTGTACGATCTGGAACAATCGAATAGGATTAATTACCTGATTCAATGGTACACTATGCACAGCGGATCGTGAAAGTCTTGGACAAGGAGATCAGCCTATGAGGATGCTTTCCGGCGCAACCCGCAGCAGCATCACTGAGCGTTACGCGCTACTTGCGCCCGATGGCCTCGTGCCGAGCAATGTTCCCGGCTGGCAGAATACCATTTGCCAGATCGTGATTGCGCCGCAAATGGGCGCACGCTTCACGCAGATGCTCTGTACGCTTGACCCCACCAGCACGGGCGAAGGCATCACCGATGACGACGAGTGGTTTGTGTTTGTCGAGACGGGCAGCATCAGCCTGCGCTACCGCACCGTCGCCGATCTGGGTGAGCTGCACCACGTCACGCTTACGGCGGGCGGCTACGCCTATTTGCCGCCCGGCGCGTTCTACCATGTGAGCGATGCCCACGCGGCAACCCGCCTGCTCACCTTTGAACGCTACTACACCCCCCACGAAAGCGATGACATAAAGCTACCCGACGTGGTGCTTGGTAACGAAGCCGACGTGCCGGCCACGCCGTTTATGGGCGATGACGGGGCCATGCTCAAGCTGCTGCTGCCCGATACGCCCGCCTTCGATATGGCGGTGAATATCTTCACCTTTCAGCCGGGCACGACCCTCCCGATGGTCGAGACCCACATTATGGAACACGGCTTGCTGATGCTGCAAGGCGGCGGCATTTATCGGCTCAACAATGATTGGCATCCCGTCCAGCACGGCGATGTGATCTGGATGGCTGCCTACTGCCCGCAGTGGTTTGTGGCAACCGGTAAAACACCAGCTCGCTACATCTACTACAAAGATGTCAACCGTCACCCAATGCACTTCTAGAGGAGCTATGCCGAACCCGCCGCTAATCAGCCCCACCCAGATTGACGCAGCTGCCGTGCAAGCCCAGCTTGAGCAGCTGGCCCGCTTTTCGAGTGCGCCCGCCCCCGCTGTAACGCGGGTGCTGTGGAGCGAGCCGGATATGCAGGCGCGAGCCTACCTGCGCGAGCAATGTGCCACACTTGGCTTGGAGATGCGCGAGGACGGGCTAGGCAATCTGTTTGCGCGGTGGCTCGGCACTGCGCCCGAACTCCCCGCCGTGGCCAGTGGCTCGCATATTGATGCAATCCCGAACGCGGGGATGTATGATGGCACAGTTGGCGTGATTGGTGTGCTAGCGGCAATTCGCGCCCTGCAACAGGTGGGCTTCACCCCGCACCGCTCGATTGAGCTAGTCGTGTTCACTGCCGAAGAGCCGACCCGCTTTGGCGTTGGCTGTCTCGGTAGCCGGGCGATGGCGGGCACGCTTACTCTAGCCCAGCTGGCCAGCCTCCGCGATAGCGATGGGCATACGCTAGAGCAAGCTCGCCATGCGGCGGGATACACCGCCGAGCTTGCCCATGTTGCCGTGCCAGAAGGTCATTACGTTGCGTTCATTGAACTACATATTGAGCAGGGCCCGGTGCTGGAGCAGGCGGGCATCCCGATTGGGATTGTGCAGAAGATCGCCGCGCCGAGTAGCCTGCGGATTACGCTGACGGGTGAAGGTGGGCATGCTGGTGCAGTGCTGATGCCGGATCGCCACGATGCCCTGCTCGCCGCCGCCGAGCTTGCCTTAGCTGTTGAGCAAGCCGCGTGCAGCAGTGGCAGCCCCGATACCGTCGGCACGACGGGCGTGCTGCGGATTGCGCCGGGCGCAGTCAATAGCATTCCTGCCCATGCCGTCATGGAGATAGATGTGCGCGACACCGATCTAGCAGCGCGGGATCGCACCCTCGCGGCCATTCGCACTGCTACCGCTGCGATCAGTATCCGGCGCGGGGTGCAAGCCACCGTCGAGTTGCTCAATGCTGATCCGCCTGCGCCGTGTGCGCCCGCCTTGACCGACACGGTGAGGCACGTCTGCCAGACATTGGGTATTGCCGCCCAACCTATGATCAGTCGCGCCTATCACGATAGCCTGTTTATGGCGCGGGTCTGCCCCATCACGATGATCTTCATCCCGTGCTACAAGGGCTACAGCCACCGCCCGGATGAGTACGCCGCGCCGGAAGCCATCGCCACCGGCATTGCCGTCCTCGCGCAGACCCTCGCGCACCTGTCGCAAGTATCAGCCTAGAGAGAGAGTCGTTGTTGCCTATGTGGCATACCTACCTGCAACCTGTGAGCCTGAGTGAAACTGTCAGCCTGCTGCGCCAGTATCTTGGCAAGGTACGGATTCTTGCGGGCGGCACCAACCTGCTCGTTGCGATGCAGCAAGACACGGCAACGGCAGAGATTGTGATTGACCTGAGCCGCCTGAGTATGCTGCGCCAGATCCGGGTAGATGCCGGCACGCTACGACTCGGCGCACTCGTCACGCCTGCGCAGGTGTTGCGCTCGGAGCTGTGCCGCGAACATGCCCTGCCACTGGTGCAGGCCTGCCACGAGTGGGGCGCACCGCAAGTCCGCAACCGTGCTACGCTTGGCGGCAATGTGACCAATGCCTCGCCTGTTGGGGATGGCATCCCGCCGTTGATTGCTCTCGCCGCGCAAGTGGTCCTACTGAGTAGCTCCGGCGAACGGACGCTTCCGGTTGCCGATTTTATCACCGCACCACACGCCACCCTGTTGCTCCCAGATGAACTGCTCACCGAAATTGTGATCCCGATCCATGCTACCCCATACCTACGGCGCGGCATGTTCCACAAGCTGGGGATGCGCCGGGCCCAAGTAATCTCGGTGGTGAATATGGCGTGTATGCTAACGTTTGCCGATGAAGGCGGGGCAAGCCCTGCACCGCTTGTGCAGGCGGCCCGTATCGCCGTCGGGGGGATTGCGCCTACCGTGCAGCTTGCCGAAGCCGCCGCCGCGCTGCTTGTTGGACAACGGCTTACGCCAGAGCTGTGCCAGCAGGCGGGTTCACTGGTTGCCCAGATCGCCCGCCCGATTGATGACATTCACGCTCCCGCCGCCTATCGGCAGGCTGTGCTTGGGCCGCTTGTCGCGCATTGCCTAGCGCAGATCGCCACCAATCAGCACCCCGCGAGCCTGCCGCACGTACCAGTTGTGCTGGGCCCGGCGATGCTAGAGGACAGCCTCGAAGTGATGCCACCCGGCAATCTCGTGCTACAGGTGAATGGGCAAACCCACCACCTGCCAGCGCGTGCGCTCGGCAAAACGCTGCTCACCCTCTTGCGCGATGACCTCGGCTTGACCGGCACAAAGCAGGGCTGTAGCGAAGGCCGCTGTGGAGCGTGTACCGTCTGGCTGAATGGGCAGGCGGTGAATGCTTGTCTCGTGGCGGCTCCGCAGGCGCACCACGCCCGCATTACCACGATTGAGGGACTAGCCCATGTCTCTGCGGCCCATGCCGAACTCCACCCCCTGCAACAAGCATTTATTGAACAGGCAGCGGCCCAGTGTGGCTACTGTACGCCGGGCATGATTATGGCCGGTGCCCGCCTCTTGGCAGATCTGCCCCACCCTGATGAAGCCCAAATTCGGCGCGGGCTGAGTGGCAACCTATGTCGCTGCACGGGCTACCAGAAGATCATTGCGGCGATCCGGGCTGCGGCCCAGATGCAACCTACCGACGGGGGGCAGCCATGAGCGAAGTAGCCCCCCCCCTGCGCGTGATTGGTACACCCGCCCAGCGGATGGATGCACTTGGCAAAGTGACTGGCTCTAGTGCCTATCCGGGCGATCTGGTGCGCCCCGAAATGCTCCACCTTGCGGTGGTGTTTGCCCACCGTCCGCACGCCCGGATCGCTGCGCTAGACACGCGTGCGGCACTCGCTGCGCCGGGGGTAGTCGCGGTGCTGACTGCCGCCGATGTGCCCTTCAATGGCTTTGGCTTGATTGTGGCTGATCAGCCGGTGCTGGGCCATGATGTGGTGCGTTTCGTTGGGGATCGTGTCGCTCTCGTGGTTGCCCATACTGCCGCCGAAGCGCACGCCGCCGCCGCGTTGGTGCATGTGGAGTATGCCCCCCTGCCGGTGCTAGCTGATCCGCAGGCAGCCCTCGCCCCCGATGCGCCGTTGCTGCACCCCGCACACGGCAGCAATATCATTGGCGATTTTGCGGTCCGGCGCGGAGATGCTGCCGCCGCACTCGCTACGGCAGATGTCGTCATAACGGGGACGTTTCGCACGGCATGGCAGGAACACGCCTTCTTGCAGCCCGAAGCGGGGATTGCCTATGTGGATGACGAAGAACGGATTGTGATTGAGACGGCGGGGCAATGGCTGCACGAAGATCGCCGCCAAATTGCGGCCATGCTCCAGCTGCCAGAGGAGCAGGTGATCGTGCGCTATGCCACCATTGGTGGGGCATTTGGGGGGCGCGAAGACCTCTCGCTGCAACACCTGCTGGCTCTCGCCGCGTGGAAGTTGCGCCAACCGGTAGCCCTTGTGTGGAGCCGCGAGGAGTCGTTCATTGGCCACCCCAAACGCCACCCCGTTACCATAACGTGTACGTGGGGCGCAACCCACGCCGGCAAGATTGTGGCGATTGAGGCCCACGCGATTGCCGATGGGGGCGCGTATGCCTCGACGAGTGCCGAAGTGGTCAAGGTGGTTGGGCTGTTTGCGAGTGGCTGCTACGACGTGCCCAACATTACCTCCACTGCCGTTGCTGTCTATACCAACAACATCCCGTCGGGGGCGTTTCGTGGCTTCGGTGCGCCACAAGCCCACTTCGCCGCCGAGATCATGCTCAACCGCCTCGCTGAAGCACTCGGCATAGATGCGCTCGAACTGCGCCGCCGCAACATCTACCGCGAAGGTGGCATCGAGCCAACCAACGTGGTGCTGCCCGCCGGCGTGAGTGCCCTACCTGTGCTGGAACGCTGCATCGCCGAGGCGCATGCTCGCTTTGCACCGCCGCCCGATCTGCCCGCGCATCTGCGCTATGGCGTGGGCATTGCCTGTGGCATCAAGAATCTGGGCTACTCCTTTGGCTACCCCGAACAGGCCACGGCCACCGTCGAGTTGCTCGGCGATACGCAGATCGAGCGGGCTGTGGTGCGGCTCGGTGCGGCTGAGGTGGGGCAGGGCAACCATATCGCCATGCGCCAGATCGCGGCGGAGGTATTGGGCTTGCCGCTTGAGTGCATCTTCATGATCTGCGATGATACCAACGTCGCCCCGAATGCAGGCAGTGCCTCTGCCTCGCGCCTCACGTTGGTGGCTGGGCGGGCTGTGCAGGATGCAGCCCACGCTGCTCTGCGCCGCTGGCACAACGAAGACCGCCCCGCGCACGCGACGGTCCAGTATCGCCCGCCTGCCACCACCCCACTTGATCCCATAACGACGCAAGGCAAACCAAACTACGCCTACGGCTATGCCGCGCAAGCCGTTGCCCTCCTCGTGAACACCCTTACGGGGGAGGTACAGGTGCAGCAGGTGATTAGCGTGCATGATGTTGGCAAGGTGATCAACCCGCAGCAGGCAAGCGGGCAGATCGAAGGTGGGGTCGTGCAGGCATTGGGCTACGCCTTGATGGAAGAGTTTCAGATGTACAATGGCTACGTGCGTACCCCGCACCTGAGTAGCTACCTCTTGCCGACCAGCATGGACATCCCGGAGATCATCCCGATCCTGCTTGAATACCCCGACCCACTCGGACCTTTTGGGGCACGCGGCTTCGCCGAGTTGCCGATGGTTCCGTTTGCACCCGCTGTCGCCATTGCCATTCACGCCGCGCTGGGCGTGTGGCTCAGCCAACAGCCAATGACCCCGGCGCGGGTGATCCACGCGCTACAGGAGGTACAATCGTGATCTATGGCATTATGCTCGCGGCGGGCATGTCCTCGCGCATGGGCAGCCCCAAGCAGTTGCTCGACTGGCACGGGCAACCATTGATTGCACACGTCGTTACGCAGGCGTGTGCCAGCATGCTCGATGGGCTGATTGTTGTCACCGGAGCGGCAGCCGAGTCAACGCAGGCGGTGCTATCCGGCATAGCTGCCCAGCGCAACATCCCGGTTTCGGTCTGCTTCAATCCGGTGTATGCTCAAGGGCAAGCCACCTCGTTGCGGGCGGGCATCGCCGAACTACCGGCTAAGGTGCATGCTATTGTGGTGCTGCTGGTAGATCAGCCGCTGATCACGCCCGCCCTGATCAATCATCTGATTGCCGCGCATCAGGCACATCCAGCCCACCTCGCGGTTGTGCCCACGTATCAGGGGCAGCCCGGCAACCCTGCGCTCCTCACGCGCCCCGTGTTTGAACACTATCAGCAGCTACAGGGCGATGAAGGCGCACGCCAACTGTTCGCCCATTACCGCGAGCAGATCCTCTGGCTTGCCGTAGACGATCCGGCAGTGGTGCAGGATATGGATACGCCGGAGGTGTACCGCGCCCTGCGGGGAGTATAAGGGCGGGCGGGGGTTGCTTGAACGTGGGTTATAGTATATCGGATTGCACGACGCAGGCTTCAGGATGTGTCCTGAAGCCTGCGGGGAGCTTTCGGTCAGGCGGGGTTACTTGCCGGTGCGGGTGGCGTTTGCGCCCATCTTGCGCGTACCACTGGTCAGGAAGGTGGACTTGATCAGGTCGCCATTCATGCGGGCGATCACGTCGAGCTTGATCTCCTTCGGACACACCGCCGCACACTCGCCGTAGTTGGTGCAGCCGCCGAAGCCTTCGGCATCCATTACCTCAACCATGTTTCGGGCGCGGTCGTAGCGTTCCGGCTGGCCCTGTGGCAGGTGCGAGAGGTGGGCAATCTTTGCGCCCGTGAAGAGCATCGCCGAACCATTCGGGCAGGCGGCTACACATGCGCCACAGCCGATACAGGCTGCGGCATCCATGGCCGCTTCGGCACTTTCCTTCGAGATCAGGATTGCATTCGCATCGGGCGTGCCGCCGGTTGCGACGGATACGTAGCCGCCCGCTTGGATGATGCGCTCGAACGAGGTGCGATCTACCATCAGGTCTTTCATCACGGGGAAGGCTTTGGCTCGCCACGGCTCAATCGTGATCGTGTCGCCATCCTTGAAGTGGCGCATGTGCAGCTGGCAGGTGGTGGTCACTTCAGGCCCGTGTGCTACGCCATTGATCACTAGCCCACACATCCCGCAGATACCCTCACGGCAATCGTGATCAAAGGCGACTGGCTCCTCACCCTGCTCGATTAGGCGTTCGTTGAGAATGTCGAGCATCTCTAGGAACGACATATCTGGGCTGACATCGGGTAGCTCATAGGTCACGAGCTTGCCCGCGGTGTCCTTATTCTTCTGCCGCCAAATGCGGAGTCGTAAATCCATTGGTTGCTATCTCCTCCTAGATGCGGTTATTACTTGTAGCTGCGCTGCGATGGCTTGACGTACTCAAAGTTCAACGGTTCCTTGTTCAGGGCTGGGCGTGCGTCGTCGCCGGTATACTCCCACGCGGCAACATAGCTGAAGTTAACATCATCGCGCAGGGCTTCACCTTCAGGGGTTTGGCTCTCCTCGCGGAAGTGCCCACCGCACGACTCGCTGCGTTGCAGTGCATCAATGCACATCAGCTCAGCCAGTTCCATAAAGTCCACGACGCGGCCGGCTTTCTCCAGCGATTGGTTGATCTCTTCCTTCTCGCCGAGACGCGCACGTTCTCGTGGAACTCGGCCCGGATTTCGGGAATGCGCTTCAGGGCTTCCTTCAGTCCGGCTTCGTTGCGAGCCATGCCGCAGTTGTCCCACATCATGTTGCCCAGCTCGCGGTGGAACGAATCTACGGTACGCTTACCGTTGACCGAAAGCAGATTGGTGATGCGCTGATTGACTTCGGCTTCAACTTCGCGGGCGGCGGGGTCATCCACGCTCACCTTCTCCAGCTTGGTCTGGGCGAAATAGTTGCCGATGGTGTAGGGCAGCACGAAGTAGCCATCGGCTAGCCCTTGCATCAGCGCACTTGCGCCGAGCCGGTTTGCGCCGTGATCGGAGAAGTTGGCTTCGCCAATCACGAAGAGGCCGGGGATCGTGCTTTGCAGTTCGTAGTCTACCCACAGCCCGCCCATCGTATAGTGGACGGCGGGGTAAATCCGCATCGGCACGGTGTAGGGGTCCTCACCGGTAATCTTCTCGTAGATGTCGAACAGGTTGCCGTAGCGATCCCGAATAGTCTGAACTCCCAGCCGACTGATCGCATCGGCGAAGTCAAGGTACACGCCCAAGCCGCTCTGGCCTACGCCGCGTCCCTCATCGCAGACGGATTTCGCATTGCGCGAGGCTACGTCACGCGGCACGAGGTTGCCGAAGCTCGGATAGCGTTCTTCGAGGAAATAGAACCGCTCGTTTTCGGGAATGTCACGCGGGGCACGCTTGTCGCCGACGTTCTTGGGAACCCAGATGCGCCCGTCGTTGCGGAGCGATTCGCTCATCAGGGTCAGCTTAGATTGGTGATCGCCGGTGACCGGAATGCAGGTCGGGTGGATTTGGGTGAAGCACGGATTGGCAAAGTATGCGCCGCGCTTGTAGGCTCGCCAGATTGCCGTCGTGTTGCAGCCCTTCGCATTGGTCGAGAGGTAGAACACGTTGCCGTAGCCGCCGGTTGCTAGCACCACCGCATCGGCGACGTGACGTTCGATCTTGCCGGTGGTCATATCGCGGGTAACGATGCCGCGTGCGCGGCCATTGACCAAGATCAGGTCGAGCATCTCGGTGCGGGTGTGCATCTGCACCTTGCCTAGCCCGATTTGGCGGGCGAGGGCTTGGTAGGCCCCGAGCAGCAGCTGCTGCCCCGTCTGCCCGCGGGCGTAGAAGGTACGCGCCACCTGTGCCCCACCGAAGGAGCGGTTGTCGAGCAAGCCGCCGTACTCACGCGCAAAGGGTACGCCTTGTGCGACACACTGATCAATGATGTTGACGCTGACTTGGGCAAGGCGATACACATTCGATTCGCGGGAGCGGAAGTCGCCGCCCTTGACGGTATCGTAAAAGAGGCGGTAAACACTATCGCCGTCGTTGCGGTAGTTCTTGGCGGCATTGATGCCACCTTGTGCAGCGATGCTGTGGGCCCGGCGCGGGCTGTCTTGGTAGCAGAAGGCGAGCACGTTGTAGCCCATTTCGGCGAGGGTCGCCGCGGCTGAACCGCCAGCCAAGCCGGTGCCGACGATAATCACGGTGAAGCGGCGGCGGTTGGCGGGATTGATCAGCTTCATGTCGAATTTGTGCTGATCCCACCGATCCTGAACTGGCCCTGTTGGGGTCTTTGAATCCAGCGTAACCGTATATTCAACTTGCCGTATATCGGTACGCGGCTGTGTCTCAATCGTCATACCTAGCTCTCCCCTAATTCTAGCTTAACGGAAGGATGCCCATTAGCACCGCAATCGGAATAGAAATATTACCCAGCGCAATCACGAGCGCAAATGCCGCCGCAAAGCTGCGGAGCATGCCACTCATTTTCTCACTACTGATCCCTAGCGTTTGGAACATGCTCCATGTGCCGTGATAGATGTGCAAGCCCAATGCAATCATGGCGGCGATGTAGAAGATCGAAACAATCGGGTTCAGGAAGCCGTACACCACATTGTTGTAGACTTCGTACACGCCACTATGTGGATTAACGAACTGCCCACTGCTGTAGCCCACCGTCCCAAAGGTGAAGTGCAGCAGGTGGAAGATGATGAACAGGAACAGCACCACGCCGCCCCAGCGCATCGTGTAGGATGCGTAGCGGTAGGCGGGTTGGGTGCGCGTGTTCACATTGTAGGGTTGGGGGCGGCTACCATTGCTCTGGAGCGTGAGTTGCACCGCAGAGACAATGTGCATCACGACGGCTCCGAGTAGGACAACCCGCGCAATCCAGAGCAGTTGCTCATAGCCGAAGATCGGCTTGCCCAAGTAGCGCAGTTGCTCGGCATACTCATTCAAGGCAACGGGGCCTGAGTAGATCTTCAGATTGCCGAACATGTGGACGAACACAAAGCCAAGCAGGATTGCTCCTGTGACTGCCATCACAACCTTCTTGCCAATAGAAGTTTGGTAGAGCGTCATCACTCCAGTCATACACGTCTCCTTCTTACACCAGTATCAAGCTCATCGGTCTACTGTTCCATTCAGCAGACTATGCCAGTATTCGGACGGGAAATAGTTTGATGATAAAGCTATTGAAGATTTGAATACCGCTTCTCTGGTACGTGAAGTGTGCATTACGCTTGAGCATTTCTAGGGTTTACGCTATTTCGCTACTGAATTATAACGGATTTAGGGCGACTTGTCTATTCAAAGGCATAGCACAACTTTGTGTAATCCTTCACAGGGTTGCCCTTGCAGGGCGTATGGCGCGGCTGAATCTGGCTGATTCGCTGGTTTTCATCCTTTTCAGAAGGAATATCAGCCACTTGTCTTGCGAAAACACGGTAATACAGAGTCGTTTGATCTGAAAAAGATAACGAACTTGTCTGAATACAGGTGAAGAAACCTTCACCCAATCACCTGCCCAATCACCCTAATGTGGCGCGGGCGGGCTGTTCCGGCCTTACTGCGCGAGGGGCTTGCCCCACAGCGTCGCACTCAGGTCCATCGCTGGCGGAAAGCCTTTGGCATCCGTCTGGGCGCGGATGAAATCTACCTCCGCCCACCCGATGAGTTCGATGTAGAGCCGCGCTGCGCCGAGCAAAGAGCCATCGTGCTGATACACTTCGAGCCAGCCATCGTCGCCATCGGTAGTAACATAGACGGCATAGGTTGGGATTGGGCTAGCAGTGACGGTATGCACGCGCACGTTGCCCCAGTCGGCCAATTCTACCTGCTCGTAGTAGTAGGTATACGCTGCGGCAACCTGATCGGGCAGCGTGTTCACGGCGCTAGGTGGGCTGTCTTCGAGAAACTCCCGCAGGGTCTCTTCGCCCGCAAGGTAGGCGCGATACTCGTGCTGCCAGTAGCCCCGCAGCGCGTGGGTGTACCAATCCTGTACAGCTTGCATATCGGCAGCAGACACATTCATTCTTTTCCTACACTTCCCGCGTTGGCTAGGTTCTGTCGCCGTTTCTACGGATCGTTCTTATCTAACTATTAATCTAGCGGGATTATTATGAACCCGAATGGTCAACTAGTCAAGTTTGGTGGCTGGGCTGGGGCAGGTGCTTTCGACATGTTGGCTAAAATCAACTATACTGTAATAAGGCAAAGGGTCAATTAAAAAGGTATGTTTCTGAAGTTTGCAAGGATGCATGAGTACATGCCCTTGTGCTGAATAGGAAGCAGCAGTGCGGCACGGTACGAATGCGCTGGGGCGGAGCCGGATTGTTTTCGGGTTGCCGCCAAGAGGCTCAGATATGATTAAACCACTGTTATGCACCACTAATCCCGCGTTTGCCCCTGCACCCCTTCACGGCGTGCATGATCTGCTCCATGAGCGCAAGGCTATGCCACTACTTGAGGAGTAACGTCAGTGGAGCCACAAGAAGCGTGTATACTAGTGATAGAAGATAATGAAGATAATCTGCTAGTCGTGCAGGATCTCCTGACGCTAGCGGGAGTACGTCAGATTGTAGCGCAACAGACGGGAGCACAAGCAGTGGCTACTGCTGTTGCGCTCTCGCGCATTGATTTGATCTTGCTTGATCTGCAATTGCCCAACGAGGATGGGTATGCCATTCTGCATCAGCTGCGCCAGTACCCGCACCTCCAGCACATTCCGGTGGTGGCTGTCACCGCCAATGTTTTGCCGGATGATGTACATCGGGCGCGAACAGCCGGCTTCAAAGGGTTTATAGGGAAGCCGCTGGACTTTGATCAGTTTCCGCAGCAAATCTATCGCCTCTTGCAGGGCGAGGAAGTTTGGCAGGCACGCCCATGACAAGCTACGTGAATGAATCCCAGATGGCTTCCTCAAAACCGATACCGGAACGTTCCCTCCGCACAACCAGCGTGATCTTGATCGTAGATGATGATCATAATGGGCGGGAGATTCTTGCGGCATTGCTGCGTCCCTATCACTATGAGCTGCTCTTTGCGAGTGATGGCTACCAAGCCCTAGCGATGGCGCAGGTGCATACCCCCGATGTGATCCTGCTGGATGTGATGATGCCCGGCATGGATGGCTACGAGGTGTGCCAACAACTGCGCTCGATCCCGATCACCGCCGAGATGCCCGTCGTCTTGATTACGGCTCTCGATGACCGCGACTCGCGCTTGCAGGGCTTGCGCTCTGGGGCGGATGATTTCATCTCCAAACCGGTGGATGCAATGGAGTTACAGGTGCGGGTTCGCACGATCACGCGCCTCAATCGGTATCGGCTGCTGGTGGATGAACGCCGTCGCGCCGAACAGATCGCGCTGCAAGCCGCCGCCGAGTTGACCCACGCCTATGATCGCACGCTGGAAGGCTGGGTGCGTGCGCTGGCTCTGCGCGATGTTGAGACGGAAGCGCATAGCCAGCGGGTCACGGCACTTACAATCCAGCTTGCCGAACAGATTGGCTACCCGCAGGAGCGTATGACCCATCTCTGGCGCGGGGCCCTGCTGCACGATATTGGCAAGATTGGCATCCCGGATGCCATCCTGCTCAAGCCCGGTAAGCTCACGGATGGGGAGATGGATGTGATCCGTAAGCACCCCGAATATGCCTACAATCTGCTGTATCCTATCGCGTATCTGCATCCGGTACTCAATATACCCTATGCTCACCACGAACGCTGGGATGGCTCTGGCTACCCGCGGGGCTTACGGGGCGATGCGATTCCACTCGAGGCGCGGATGTTTGCGCTGGTAGATGTTTGGGATGCGCTCTGCTCGGATCGCCCCTATCGCAAGGCGATGTCAACTGCGTATGCTGAGCGTGAACTGCAAGACCACGCAGGGATCCTCTATGACCCTGAGCTTGTGCCGATCTTTATTCAAATGATGCACCAACGCAAACCTACATCGTAATTTCACAGGAGCACCCATCCATGCCACAGGCAGACCTTCCCCGCACCGCCGCACAGGATGCTCCCTCGCCTACGGCAAATATAGCCCGCCTCTTTGCTCGGTTGCCCTTGACCACTCGGGCCAATCTCTCGATTGCACTGATCTTCCTGCTGCTGCTGATTGCCACAATCGTCACCGTTAGCTTGAGCTTGCGCGAACTCACCCAGCAAATCACCCAAGCCCACATGGAGCGCGAGATGCGCTTTGTGCAGGAGCAGTGGCAGCAGACGCTACGCGGCTTGATGCAGGATACGCGCCTCCTCGCAGTGCATCCCGAAATCGTGCAGGCGGCACTCCGCCAGCAGAGTTCCAGCACCCAGTATTTTCTAGGGAGTGGTACGCTTAGCACCCAGTTCCGTGATCTCGAATTAGTAGCCCTTGATGACCAGACCAAGCTGATTGACCTCAGCTTTCGGAACGATATTCAACATCTGCTAGAGACCCAAGAACGCCTTGCAGCGGTGCGTAGTAGTGTGCAAATGGGGCAAGAACAGGCGATGATAATTACTGGCGAGCAGCAACTCGTGTTAGTTGCCGCGCTGCCCGTGCGGGATCGGGCTAGTGGGCAGGTGGTGGCGGTGCTGTACACCACACGCCTGCTCGATCAACAGTTCCTGCTCAACATCTATCCCGCCAATGCGACAGCTGACCTGTTCTTGATTGCAGATAGAGCGGTGGTGGTTTCGACGCTAGCCGCCGAGAGCAGCGATTCCGCAAGCACGGTAGCGATGCTTGCCGCCGCCCTGCCGCGTTCGCAGAGTGTCACGCCCGCACTGGTTGACTCTGCGCTGATGCTCGATGGTGTGCCCCACGCAATAGCAACCGTGCCGCTGCTGATCAATGGCGAAACGCAGGCAATCCTCGTGATTGTGTCTGGCTTGGATCCCCTGATCGTCTTCCAAAACCAAGTTGCCCGCCAATTGCTGATCACCTTCGGCTTGCTGACGATACTTGGGATTGGCCTGATGTCGCTGTTTATGCGCCAGTTTGTCACCAAGCCGCTCAACGCAATCCAGCAGGTGGCAGATGCGATTGCCGCCGGTGATTATCGCCAGCGCATTCACCTAAGCAGTGCGCCCGAAATCCGCCAGTTGGGGCATGCCTTCAATGTGATGACCGATAGCCTTGAGCAGTTGCACACCCAGCAGGAGCAGCTGATCCAGCAACGCACGATGCAACTCCAAGCTGCCCTGCGCGATGTTGAACAGGCTCGCTCGCGCTTTGATCTCGCGGTGCGTGGCTCGCACGATGGCATCTGGGATATTGACTTGAACACCGGCGAGGCGTATCTCTCGCCGCGCTGGAAAGAGATGCTCGGCTACCGCGACGACGAGATCGGCAATACGATTGATAGTGTGTACGATCTGATCCATCCGCTTGACCGGGATCGCTCGTTTCTGGTTGCGGATGAGTACCTTGGGCAACGTAGCCCCAGCTATGTGATCGAGCAGCGTATGCGCTGCAAAGACGGCAGCTATCGCTGGATCCTCAGTCGGGGGATTGCCATGCGGGATGTGCGCGGCAACGCCTACCGCCTTGCCGGTTCAAATACCGACATTACGCCGCTCAAAGAAGCGATTGGCAATGCTGAACAAGCCCGCGCTAGTGCCGAGCAAGCCAACCGGATGAAGTCGCAGTTCCTTGCGAATATGTCGCACGAACTGCGGACTCCGCTCAACTCGATCATCAATTTCACGCGCATCCTGAGTAGCGGCTTGCGTGGTGCCGTGACTTCTGAACAGGTAGATTATCTGGAGCGCGTGCGCCTGAGTGGTGAGCATCTGCTCGGATTGATCAACGATGTTCTTGATCTATCTAAGATTGAAGCAGGACATATGAATTTGCATCCTGCGGCGATCCCGATTGATGTGCTGATCAAAAGCACGCTTTCGACGGCCATTGGCTTAATCAAAGGCAAGCCGATCACGCTCGCCAGCGAGATTGAGCCAGATCTGCCGCTCCTCTTTGTTGACCGCACGCGCCTGCGGCAGGTGCTGCTGAACCTGCTTTCAAATGCCGCCAAATTTACCGATGAGGGTTCAATTACCGTAGTTGCTTGCCGTCACGGAAATTCGGTCAGGATCAGCATTCGGGATACTGGCATTGGTATTCCGGCAGACAAACACGACCTGATCTTTGAGGAATTCCGCCAAGTTGAAGAAGACAGTGGGCGCGCCTATCAGGGCACCGGTCTCGGCTTGGCGATTAGCAAGCGCATTATCGAGATGCACGGCGGCAGTATCACGGTGGACAGCATGCCCGGCGTTGGCTCCACGTTTACCTTTACCATCCCGATTCCTGCATCGAGTACATCGCCCGAACATAATCCATCGGAGCAGGTGGTGCTCGATGACCCACCTATCCCAACGCGCCCGATCATTCTTGCGATAGATGATGACCGGGCGATGATCGAAATTTTGCAGAGCTATCTCCAATCTGAAGGGTTTCTTGTGGTTGGGGTGACGGATAGCCGCAAAGCGGTGGATGAAGCCCGCCGGATCAAGCCGGTGCTGATTATGCTCGACATTCTCATGTCGTACCGCGATGGGTGGGAAGTGCTAGCGGAACTGAAACACAGCAACGACCTGCGCCACATTCCGGTGGTGATCTGTAGCATCCTCGATAATCATCGCATCGGGGTGCCGCCCAACGCGAACGCCTACTTGGTCAAGCCAATTGACCGCGAGCATCTGTATACCACAGTGCGCCAGTTGGTTGCTCAGCATGCGCGTATTCTCGTGATAGATGATGATCTTGATGTGCGTAAAAACCTTGCATTCTATCTGGGGGAAGTGCATGGCTACATCGTTGATCTGGCTGACGACGGGGCGACCGCGCTTGATCTGCTGCATGATCTGGCTCCCGATCTGATCATCCTCGATCTCGTGATGCCCATCCTCGATGGATTTGCGGTGCTGGCTGCGCTGGAGACGTACCCGCACTTGCGCCATACCCCCGTGCTGATCCTGACCGCGCGGGACCTGACGAGCCTTGAGCGTGAGTACCTTGCCCAACGCACGCGCACCATCGTGCAGAAAGCCAGTTCTTCACCCGAAACGCTGCTCAATCACGTTCGGATTGCATTGGGAAAGCCGCCTGTAACCCGTGCTACTACAATGACGATAAAGTAGCATCGCTTAATAGCTAGACATAATCAATGAGGAGTAGCATCAATGGAGCAGCAAGAGCAATACAAAAGCCTCCGGATGACCGTGCTGATGACCCCCAACATGGCCAATTTCTCTGGCAACGTGCATGGTGGGGCAATGCTCAATTTGCTGGATCAAGTGGCGTATGCTTGCGCCTCGCGTTACTCTGGCAGCTATGTTGTCACTGTCTCGGTAGATCAGGTCTTCTTCCACCGCCCGGTGCATGTGGGCGAATTGGTCACATTCCTCTCATCAGTGAACTATACCGGCAGAACCTCGATGGAGATTGGGGTGCGGGCCGTGTCCGAGAATATCCGCCTCCGCACCGAACGCCACGTCATGACCTGCTACTTCACGATGGTGGCGGTGAATGATGCGGGCATGCCGATGCCTGTGCCGCAACTTCAGATCACCTCGCCGACTGAACAACGCCGCTACAATGGTGCGGTGCTCCGCCGCCAACTCCGCCGGGAAGTGGATCGGCGCATCGAGGACATTCGGCAGCAGGGCTTCAATGAGATGCAACGTGCCCACCCCGAAGAGTCGTAGCGTACTCACTTCCTGAGCGATGGCCGCAGCTGCCCAAATAGCTGCTCGTACAGCTCGGCCGTGCGGGGCGTACTGAAGCGGGCTGCGATCTCGGCTTGTGGGCGCACATACTGCGCCTTGTTGCCCAGTACCTCAATGATCGCATCCGCCAGATCAGCACTATCGCCAATCGCGGCAATGCGCCCCATCCCCGTCTGCTGGATGGGCTGGCGCACGCCGGGCAGGTTGCTCGCAACACATGGCGTACCGCATAGCATCGCCTCGACTTGCACCAAGCCAAACGACTCGGTTGAGTTCAGGCTCGGCACAATCAGTACGTCGAGGTTGGGGAAGAAGGCCGCCATCTCTTTTGGATTGAGTGTGCCCAGAAACGTCCAGTGATCGTGATAGCGTTCAAACAGGGGCGCAAGCCGCAAGGCATAGGCTTCTTCGCCCAGCACATTCTCGTACTGCCCAGCATACAGCACCCGCGCATGTGGGTACACGCTAAGAATACGTGGCAGCGCATTGAGCAGGACCTCTACGCCCTTTTCGGAAGCGAGCCGTGCTGCCATGCCAATAATAGGCCCCTGTATATTCCAGCGTCGCCGGAAGGCTTGCACCGCTGTGTCGGGGATGGTGGCGACTTCAACGGGCGGCGGGATGACTTCGATCTTCTCGCGGAAGCTGGAGAGAAACGGCGAGTTGTCGGCGTAATCGTGAGTATAGGCAACAATGCGCGTGGCGAGCGTGCCTGCGGCGCGGTTGCTCACATCTACGGCTACATTGGCAACTTTGTTGATGAAGCCGGGTGGCAGCAGCAGATCGCAGTGGTAAGTTAGCACCACTGGCTGGCGCAGGGCCCACCCGCGCAGGGCAATCCCGCTAGCATCGAACTGGGGTAGGTGCAGGCTCATCGCATCGTGATTGAGTGCAAGCGCGCTAGCCAGCCAGCCAATGGTGGGCATGATAACCCCTTTGCTGATGCGGGCAACGACGGGGGCACGGACAATCTGCACATTGTCAACCACCTCGCGGGTGGGCAGGCTCGGATCGTACTGCGACGTGAGGATCGTGACGGTGTGCCCGCGCCGGGCCATCTCGGTAGCGAGGCGTTGCACGTAGATCGTCAAGCCACTGGTATGCGGGCGGTAGTAAGTCAGCGCAAACAGGATACGCATGCGTTCGCTTTCTTTCGCTAAACTATAGGCAGTTCCCACGCCATTATACCAAAGCTGCGCGGATGCAGGGGAGATTGGTGTTCACCCTCCTGCCCGTGATCGTTCGGATTAAGCGGGGCCGCCCTGCCTGCGCTCCGGCTCTGTGATATACTGACAGGGGAACAAATCCTACAATGACAGCCTGAAATGTTCGGTTCACTCGCATACCAAACAGCAAAGAAGCGGAGGGAAGCACTGTGACAACAACAATCGGACGTGATGTAGCGATTAGCTGGCTAGGGCACGGCACGTTTCACCTCGTTTCGCCGGAAGGGAAACGCCTTCTGATTGATGCGTGGGTGGATGGCAACCCCGCCTGCCCCGATATGTGGAAGCAACGGGTGCGTGAGGGCGTGGATGCGATCCTTGTGACGCATGGGCACGCCGATCATATTGGCGATCTGGTTGCCCTTGCGAAAGCCACCGGCGCAGCGATTGTGTGTCAATATGATCTGATGGCATGGCTCGTCGGGCACGGCATCCCCGATAGCCAGATCATCACAACGAACAAGGGCGGCACGGTTGAAGCCGTAGGGGTGCAGGTGACGATGACCACCGCGCACCACAGCAGCACCTTGCTTGAAGATGGCAAGATCATCGCGCTCGGTGATCCGGCGGGCTACGTCTTGCGCTTCTCGAATGGCTTCACGGTGTATGCGGCGGGCGATACGGCGGTGACCTATGATATGCTGGTGATTGGTGATCTGTATCAGCCCGATCTGGCGATCTTGCCGATTGGCGATCACTACACGATGGGTGTGCGCGAAGCCGCCTACGCCCTCAAGCTGCTGCGTGCGCCAATGGTGATTGGTGGGCACTGGGGCACGTTCCCGCTGCTGCACGGCACACCGGAGGGGTTGCGCGAAGCCTGCGCGGAGTTCCGCATTAGCCCGACGGTGATCGCGCTGCAACCGGGCGAAACGGTGACGTAACCGCCGATCTGCCGGAGCCTGCCGGATAATTCCCGATCCTGATCAGTTGATCAAAGTGGATAGCGGCAGCAGGGCACGGACATTCCCGCTTCCCTGTTGCCGTTCGATTCAAGCCAAGATAACCCTAGAGGAGTATGAGCCGATGCTGTTGCAAACCTTGTACCGCAGTGATCCCGAAATCGCGGCGGCTATTGCGAATGAAGTCCGTCGCCAGCGCGACGGGCTAGAGCTGATTGCGAGTGAAAACTATACCAGCCGGGCTGTGCTGGAAGCGCAAGCCTCGATCTTTACCAACAAGTACGCGGAGGGCTTGCCCGGCAAACGCTACTACGGTGGCTGTGAATTTGCTGATGTGGTCGAGCAATTGGCGATTGATCGGGCGTGTGCCCTGTTTGGTGCGGAGACGGCGAATGTCCAGCCGCACAGTGGGGCCCAAGCGAATATCGCCGTCTTTACCGCGCTGCTTCAGCCGGGCGATACCATTCTCGGCATGCGCCTTGATCAAGGCGGGCACTTGACGCACGGCAGCCCGGTCAACTTCAGTGGCAAGTGGTACAATGTGCATTTCTACGGCGTTGATCCGCAGACCGGCTTGATTGACTATGATGATCTGGCGCGCACCGCCCGCACGGTGCGCCCCAAGCTGATTACATCCGGCGCGAGTGCCTACCCGCGCCTCATTGATTTTGAGCGCATGCGGGCGATTGCCGATGAGGTGGGCGCACTCTTGATGGCCGATATTGCCCACACTGCCGGCTTGGTAGCAGCGGGTGAACACCCCACCCCAGTGGGGCACGCGCATATTGTCACGACGACGACCCACAAGACGCTCCGTGGTCCTCGTGGGGGGATGATCCTCATGACCAGTGAGCACGCCAAAGAGATCAACAGCAGCGTTTTTCCGGGTACGCAGGGCGGCCCCCTGATGCACGTCATTGCGGCTAAGGCGGTGGCGTTTGGCGAGGCGTTGCAGCCAGAGTTTAAGACGTATGCCCAGAACATTCGCCACAATGCCCGCACGCTCGCTGAGACCCTCGTGCAGCAGGGGATTACGTTGGTGAGTGGCGGCACGGATAACCACCTGATGCTGGTAGACCTGACCAGCCTGAATGTGACTGGCGCGAAGGCCCAAACGGCACTGGAGCGGGCGGCCATCACGGCCAATAAGAATGCGATCCCCTACGATACGCAGCCACCGTGGAAAACAAGCGGGATCCGGCTGGGCACGCCCGCTGTTACCACCCGCGGCATGGGCCCAGCCGAGATGGTGCGGATTGGCAACTGGATCGCGCAGGTGTTGCATAATCTCGATGATAGCGACCTGCACCAGCGCATCGCCGATGAGGTGCGCGAACTGTGTAGCCACTTCCCGGTGCCCGGCCACGAGGGCTACGAGGTAGTGTAAGGCGGGGCGGATTGCCGATACCTGCCGATATATCCATTACGCTGAGCCGTGTCACTGGCATGGCTCAGACCGGTGCTACGGCTGATCCAATTGGTACAATTGATTGTATCTGTTGGAGCTTTGTGGTACAGTAAAGAAGGAAAGCATATACGTCTGCAAAGCTGAGAGCAAAGCCACAATGAAAGATTATTACCAAGTGCTGGGCGTGGATCGGAGTGCCAGCGAGAAAGAGATCAAACAAGCCTATCGCCGCTTGGCCCGCCAATACCACCCCGATGTCAACCAGAATAATACCACTGCTGAAGCCCGTTTCAAGGAGATCAACGAAGCCTACGAGGTACTGTCTGACAAAGACAAGCGGGGCAAGTATGATCGTTTTGGGCACAGCTGGCAAGATGCCGAGCGGATGGGGGCAGGCGCATATGGGCAGCCCGGCGCAGGCTACACCTATCGGCAGTATGGCCCCGGTGCGGCGAGTTCGCCCTTTGATGATGGCGGGGGGAGCGGCAGCTTTGCCGACATCTTCGAGCAGTTTATTGGCAGTGGTGGGGGCATACCGCGTGGGTCGGGCGGCTACAGCACGCGCCTCGATGGGCAGGATGTGGAACGCTCAATTGAGATCACGCTCGAAGAAGCCCTGAACGGTACGCAGCGTTCGTTCCGCGTGACGGATCCGGGCGGTACACCACGCACGATCAAAGTCAAGGTTCCGGCTGGTGCCGACACTGGCACGCGGGTGCGGATTGCGGGCGAAGGCGGCATGGGCATGAATGGCGGGCGACGCGGCGATCTGTATCTGGTGGTGCAGCTGCTGCCGCATGCTGGCTTTACCCGTGAGGGCCACACCCTGCGGATGAATGCTGAGGTGGATCTGTACACCCTGCTGCTTGGGGGTACGGCCCGCATCAGCTTGCTCGATGGCAAAACCCTGTCGCTCAATATTCCCCCCGAAACGGCGAATGGCAAAGTCTTTCGGATTGCCAAGCAAGGCCTGCCCAAGCTGGGTACGCCCGACGAGCGCGGCGATCTGTTTGTGACGGTGGTGGCGCAGCTACCGTCCAAGCTGAGTGAGCAGGAGCGTGATCTGTTTGCCGAGTTGCGCGACTTGCGCCACCCCTAAATAATGTTCCCCGATATGGGCATACGGAGCCAATGTTTGAAGCACAGAGGAGGCACACGATGCAATACCGACGATTGGGCGATTCTGGGATGAAGGTGAGTAGTATCTCGCTGGGCGGGTGGATTAACTACGGCGAGGGCAAGGTAGACACCGACGCAGCCCGGCGGGTGGTTGAGACGGCCTACGCAGGTGGGATTAACTTCTTCGATCTGGCGGACATCTACGGGCGCGGCGAAGCCGAGAAAGAGATGGGCGCAGTCCTCAAGGAGTTTCCGCGCCACACGCTGGTGATCTCATCCAAAGTCTTCTGGCCGATGAGTGATGATGTGAATGATCGCGGCTTGTCGCGCAAGCACATCATCGAGAGCATTGACAAGAGCCTGCAACGGCTTGGCACGGATTATCTGGACATCTACTTCTGCCACCGCTCGGACCCAGATACCCCTGTGCTAGAGACGGCGCGGGCCATGAATGATCTGATCCAGCAGGGCAAGGTGTTGTATTGGGGCACGTCCGAGTGGCCGAGTAGCCGGATCGTTGAGGCGTATGAGCTGTGCGAACGCTACAACCTGCACCCGCCACGCACCGAACAGCCACAGTATTCGATGCTGTACCGGCAGCGGGTGGAAGATGAGATTATGCCTGTCACCACGTCGCGGGGGATCGGCTTGGTGGTGTGGTCGCCCTTGGCGATGGGCATGCTCACCGGCAAGTACGATGAGGGCATCCCCGAAGGCAGCCGCTTTGCCCGCGAAGATTGGGCCCGCGAGCGATTTATCAATGATCAGAACCGGATGAAGGTGCGCCGGCTCGCGCCGCTGGCGAATGAGCTAGGCATCTCACGCGGGCAGCTTGCGCTCGCGTGGGTGTTGCGGCAAAGCAGCGTGAGTAGCGTGATCATCGGTGCAACCCGCCCAGAGCAAGTTGAGGAGAATATCAAAGCGGCGGATGTGCGACTTGCCCCCGATATTATCGAAGCGATCAATACGATCCTAGATGACGACAATCTTGATGAAATCCCCGTTGATTAACGCTGAGCGACATGCCCCATTCTTTTTTGCAGGAGACAGCCGTGCTAGGCATGGCTGTCTGTTGTTGCATGGCTTTAGCGGGACCCCCGCCGAGATGCGCGGCTTGGGCGAGTATTTGGCCGGGCAGGGCTACCGCGTGTTGGCCGTGCGCCTTGCGGGGCACGGCGATACGCCCGAAGCCTTGCAGCGCGTAGGCTGGCGCGATTGGCTGGCATCGGCAGAGGCGGGCTTCGGCGAGCTACGCCGCCAGTGTGCCCACGTTACCGTGATTGGCTTCTCGCTGGGGGGCGCACTCAGCCTGATGCTCGCGCAGCGGCGGCACATTGAGCAACTGGTGCTGCTGGCGACTCCGCTAGGGCTACAGGGCGATTGGCGGCTGCGGCTCCTGCCAGTGGCGCATTTGGTGATCCCTTGGTTCTATCCGCTTGAAAAGGCGGATTTCAATGACCCGCTGATCCAGCAGCGGGTGCGTGAGTATGCCCCAGAGGTTGACCTGCGCGACCCACAGGTGGTTGCCCACATTCGCCGCACCGTGCGGATCCCCGTCCGTGCGATCAACGAACTCCAAAACGCGCTACAGGTGGCGCAGCGTATTCCGCCCCAGATTACGACCCCCACCTTGATTATGCATGGGCGCAACGACCAGATCGCCGCACCAGAGTATGCCACCGAGCTATATACACGCCTCGCTAGCCCGCAGCGCGAGCTTGTGTGGTGGGATGATACCGAACATCAGTTGCTGGAAATTGGGGTGCATCGGCAGGCGATCTATGCCCGTATTGGTGAATTTATCCAAGCCACGTTAAACGATTTTCAACACGCTGCCTGATTTTAGCGGAGTTATCAAAATTGGGTTGAAAAGGGTTGCAAAACACAGGCTTTTCAGGTATATTATAAACAAGCTACAGTTTGGGGTATGCAACAACGTATCTCGACGATAGCGGTGCATTGGACAACCAAAACCTCGCGGGCTACCCCCGCCCGCTTGTTCCTCATGCGACCTCTTATGGCGCGTTGTGGTGTATCCCCCCTCCCCCTTGCCACAACGCGCCCCCTCACTTTCATCGTAGACTTACCTGCTCCGCTTGCCGTGTATCCCTGTGCGGTGTACAATATACTCTAGATGAACGCTTACCGCCTGTTGCGTAGCGTCCTCTCTATCGGTTCAAACGTGGTGTACGCACTATTGGCGGAGAATACCCATGCTGCCATACCTAACCCTAATCTATCCGCACGCCCTCTGGCTCCTCCTGATCCTGATCCCGCTCTGGCTGATTGCGCTGGCAAGTCCACGTCGGCGTACTACCCCAATCCGCTTCTGGAGTAGCCTCACGCTACGTTCCGTTGTGCTGCTCTTGATTATCCTGAGCATTGCTGGTACGCAGCTGCGCTACCCTGTGCGTGATGTGACGACGATTTTCCTGCTCGACAGCAGCGACTCGGTTACGCCGCTGGCCCGAGCGGGAGCCGAAGACTTTATCCGCAATGCGCTCCTCCGCAAGCACGCTATGGATCGGGCGGGAATTGTCGTATTCGGTGGCGATGCGCTGGTTGAGCGTAGCACGAGTACCAGCGATACACTGGGCCCAGTCACTTCACAGCCAGCCAGCGATCACACGAATATTGAAGCGGCAGTGCAGCTTGGCATGGCCCTGCTGCCGGATGACACCCACCAGCGACTCGTGCTGCTGAGCGATGGCAGCGAGAATGCAGGCAGTGTGGCGGAAGCTGGCGGCATTGCCGCTAGTCGGGGTATCCCGCTCGATGTGGTAGACCTCCACGTTGCGGCGGCAACCGGCGAGGTGAGTGTGAATGTGTTGCAGGCTCCCGCCCAAGCCCGCATCGGGCAGGAAGTGCCGCTCACGGTGATTGTCGAGAGCGATGTCGCCCAGCCGGCGCGCCTGCGCCTGCTTGCCGAACGCACCGTGATTGTAGACCAAGAGGTGCAGCTTGAGCCGGGCTTGAATGAGTTCAGCTTTCGTGTGCCTGCCGAAGAGCAGGGGTTTCGCCGCTATCGGGCCCGCATTGAGCCGTTGCAGGATAATCGCCTCCAGAATAACGAAGCCTCCGCGCTGGTGCAGGTGCAGGGTGAGCCGCGAGTGCTCCTCGTGGAAGGCGCGGCAGGCGATGCCCGCAACCTTCAAGCCGCCCTCGAAGCCAGCACCATTGAGGTGCGCGTGCTGTCGCCGGAACAAATGCCGCAAGACCTGACCAGTCTTGGGGCGTATGATGCGGTGGTGCTGGTGAATGTTGCGGCGCGGCGGTTGCCGATCAAGACCATCGCCGCTCTGCCGACCTATGTGCGTGATCTTGGGCGCGGCTTGCTGATGGTTGGCGGCACCGAAAGCTACGGCGTGGGCGGCTATGGCAATACGCCAGTTGAGCAAGCCTTGCCGGTGGATATGGATGTCCGCAATCGCCTCGACCGGCCTGATCTTGCGTTGATCTTCGTGATTGACAAATCGGGCAGCATGGATGCGTGCCACTGTGCGGGCCCCAATCGCATGGATCAATTTAGCGAGAATGGTGACGTAAAGCTAAATATTGCCAAAGAAGCCCTCGTTCAAGCGGCTGCGCTGCTGGATGACCGCGACACGCTGGGGATTGTCACCTTCGATACGCGTGCGTCGCTGGCGTTGCCGCCGACGACTGGGGCGAACCCTGAACAGGTATTGGATGCGATGGCAAATGTGATCCCGCAAGGCAACACCAACGTGCGAGCGGGTATGCTCGAAGCCGAGCGGCTGCTCGAAAGCACTCGCGCTAGCATCAAGCATGTGGTGCTGCTGACAGATGGTTGGGGCGAAGGTGTCAACAATCTGGATGTTGCGCGGCGCATGCGCGAAAAGGGCATCACGCTCTCGGTGGTGGCGGCGGGCAGTGGCTCGGCAAACTATCTGGAGAATCTGGCGCAAGAGGGTGGGGGGCGTTACTACCCTGCCGAATTGATGTCGGAAGTGCCGGAAATCTTTCTCCAAGAGACGATTGTTGCGGCAGGTAACTATGTTGTCGAACGCCCCTTTCAACCCGTGATAAGTGGCGATAGCCCGATCTTGAGTGGCTTGGCGGAGGATGCAATGCTCCCGCCACTGTATGGCTTCAATGGCAGTACGCTCAAAGACCGTGCCCGCACGGTGCTGATTGCCGATGATGGTGCGCCGATCCTTGCAGCGTGGCAATATGGGCTAGGGCGCAGCATTGCGTGGACCAGCGATGCGCGTGGGCAGTGGGCCCGTGATTGGGTGCAGTGGGAGCAGTTCCCGCGCTTTGCGGCGCAGATGGTGGGCTGGATCTTGCCGGTTACGGGCAGTGAGCAGATTGCTGCTACCGTTGCGGTGGATGGGACACAGGTTACGATTGATGCGAATATTGTGGATGCCGAGGGCAAGCCGGCCGATGATCTGAGTGTAACGGCGTTGCTCTTGCCCGATACGACAGCTAATCTGGGTACGCCGGAAGAGCCGCGCCAGATAGTGCTACAGCAAGTGGCTCCCGGCCAGTATCGCAGTGTGCTACCCGCCCCATCGCCGGGTACGTATCTGTTGCAGCTACAGGGCAGCCCCGCCGATGGAGGTGATGCCGCTGGGGGCACTATCGGCAGTACGCTGGGGGTAGTGGTGCCCTACTCGGCGGAGTACCTGAGCAATGCGGGCAACCGCGAGCTGCTGCTGCGCCTTGCCGACAACACGGGCGGGCGGGTCCTCGAACGCCCGGCGGATGTGTTTGAGCGCACCGCCCAGCAGGTCAGCCGCGCCCAAGATATTGCGCTGCCGTTGCTGCTGCTGGCGTTGCTGCTGTTGCCGCTAGATATTGCCGTGCGGCGGTTTGCATTGCGCCGCAGCGATCTGGCGTGGCTCGGGATCGGCAGTGTGCCCCAGTCGGTGCAAGCTCCGCGCCCGCCAGTGTGGAGACCACAGCAGCAGCGTGCGTCGGCTTCTGCCGTGCCGCCGGACCACGCGCCATCGCCAGCCGCAACCACCACTGCAACTCCTGCATCGCCCGCGCCCCACCCAAGCTCATCTGCGCCACCCGCACCGTCGCCTGCCGCCGCCCCAGATGATCCGCTTGAACGCTTGCGCTTAGCCAAAGAACGCGCCCGACGGCGGGCCCGCGGCGAGGAGTGAGCGCGGCTGCGTTAGGGTAATTGGATCATTAGATAATCCCGTGCGTTGTCCGGCCCGATGCTGGCCCCGCTACGGGGTTGCCGGTGAGGTTGTGAAGAGATCGCCGATCAGCTCCTCCGGCTGATCTTGGAAGGGCCACAGCACCAAGCCCGCGTCAAACTCCTGCGTAACTTCATATGAGCGGGCTAGGTCGCGGCGCAGCTCGGCTTGCTCGCGTATGTGCCCTTCCCCCGTTGGGAAGCCCAATTCGGTGATGACGATAGGCTTGTCGCGGCCGAGATCCTGTAGCTCAGTCAAGCCGCGAATGAGGTCATCGGGGAAGCCTTGCCCGTAATACCAGTGTTCGGCGTAGCGGCCACTGTCGTAGGGGTCGTTGTCGTAGTAGTGGAAGGAGTAGAACTCGACGAGATCATCGGCAAAAAACGTTGTGCCGGCTGGTTGAAAGTAGCTCTTGGCAAACGCCATGCCGATGGTGATCGGGCGTTCGGTATCAAAGAGGCGGACCTCTTGGCGCAGGTGGCGCAGGAACAGCAGGCGTTCTTCGGCGAGGGGTAGGCATTCGGGGTGATCGCCGTTGGCCCAATCCCAGCAGCGTTGATCTACGGGGCTGCCGATGTCTGGCTCGTTGAACAGATCCCACGCGACAATGCCACTACGTGGGGCAAGGTGGCGCATAACAGGACGCACATGCACCCGTAGCGCAACATCGAGATCAGCCAGCGTGAAGCGGTCTTGGGGATACTTGGCGAGCAACACCGGCAGCACTTGAATATTGTGCTGTTGGGCAACATCAATGAAGTTATCGAGATGGCCGAGGGCCTCAGCCATATCATACTCGGCGTTTGTTTTGGATGCGCCGCCAAAGGTGTAGTAGTTGAGGAAGATCCGCACGGTGTTTACGCCTAGCCCTTGCAGGCGGTGCATATCGGCGGCGATTGCCTCAATATCCCATGGGCAGATGCTGTCTTGCCCGAATTGCAGATCGGGGCACTGATCGGCATCATATCCGGTGGGGCGCAGGTAGTTCACGCCGCGTATTGTCGAGAGCGGCTTATCGGTGAGTTGGCGGGCGATCTCATCTACGATAGGCGAGCGGTGCGAATCTTGTTTAGCATCGGTGGGGCTGAAATTGGACAGGAACCATGTTATGCAACCCATGCACCATAGACAGACCAATGCCCGCCGGAGCGGGCGAGGTGTGCGTTGGTGGGCGGGATGCGGCGGGTTGGGATAGCGGCTCATCGCGTTGCTTTCATCATCATCTCAATCAGTTCATCGGCCGTTTTGTTGCGGCTGCACTCCGGATCGTTGAGGCATTGCCGCACGTAACATTCTACCACAACTGCATTGAGACTTCCCAACGCCGCTCGGACTGCGGCAATCTGGTTGGCAATCTCGCGGCAATCGCGCCCCTCTTCCACCATGCGCTGAATGCCGCGTACTTGGCCCTCGATCCGGCGCAGGCGCACGGCGATACCCTCTTGCGATTCAGCAGGCACAGGCACAACCGGCTCAGTCATTGGCGGTTCCTTTGGCTGTGGGTATTGATAGATGACACAGGTTCGAGCCAGCGGCGTAGCCGTGAACCTGTGTCAGACCTTGAGTTGGGCGAAATTGCGTTATGAATTCAGGATGTGGTCAAAGGCTGAGCGGAAGGCTTGCTCTGGGCGTGCGCCGACCAGCCGCCCAACTTCTTGGCCGCCCTTGAAGAAGATCATGGTGGGGATGCCTTGAATGCCGAGTGAACCAGCCCACTGCACCTGCTCATCGGTGTTGACTTTGGCGATCTTGATGCGGCCAGCATACTCGCCCGCCAGCTTATCAAGGATGGGGGCAACCGCACGGCAAGGGGCGCACCACGGGGCCCAGAAATCTACGACAACGGGAAGGTCACTCTCCAGCACCTGCTGCCGATAATCGGCATCGGTTACGGTAATTGGTTCAGCCATTAATATGCTCCTTTTCAGGATGTGGTCAAAGGCTGAGCGGAAGGCTTGCTCTGGGCGTGCGCCGACCAGCCGCCCAACTTCTTGGCCGCCCTTGAAGAAGATCATGGTGGGGATGCCTTGAATGCCGAGTGAACCAGCCCACTGCACCTGCTCATCGGTGTTGACTTTGGCGATCTTGATGCGGCCAGCATACTCGCCCGCCAGCTTATCAAGGATGGGGGCAACCGCACGGCAAGGGGCGCACCACGGGGCCCAGAAATCTACGACAACGGGAAGGTCACTCTCCAGCACCTGCTGCCGATAATCGGCATCGGTTACGGTAATTGGTTCAGCCATTAATATGCTCCTTACGCGCCAGTAGCGCAATATACACTGCAAAACAGCCAGTTAGTATGTTCCGAATATACCCCCCAGTGGTATACCTAACATATTATAGTATGGGCTTCAGCCCTTGTCAAGGGTGGCGCAGGCCGTGTTATGCAAGTGCGCCTATGTCGCCGCTCTCCCGCACTTCGCTGGCGGTGGTGGTGGTGTAGAGCTGGATCAGGCGGGCAACCAAGCCCGTCCAGCCCGTCTGGTGGCTTGCGCCAATGCCCGTGCCGTTGTCGCCGTGGAAGTATTCATAGAACAAGATCAAGTCGCGCCAGTGGGGGTCATCGTGGAAGATCGCGGTGCTGCCATAGACTGGCCGCTGCCCTTCGCTATCGGGCAGGAAGATGCGCGTCAGGCGCATCGCGATCTCGCGGCTGACCTGCCACAAGGTCATCTCGCGCCCGGAACCGGTGGGGCACTCGATGGTGAAGTCGTCGCCGTAGTAGCTATACTGGGCGATCAACGCCGAGATAATCAGCATATTCACAGGGAACCAGATTGGCCCGCGCCAGTTTGAGTTGCCGCCAAACATGCCGGAGGTGGAGTCGCCCGGCACATACTCGACGCGGTAGACCTCGCTGCCGAGATAGAGCGAGTAGGGGTTATCGGCGTGGTAGCGCGAGAGGGCGCGGATCCCGTAGGGGCTGAGGAACTCGTTTTCATCGAGCATATAGGTAAGGATGCGGCGCAGCTTGGCCTCATCAAGGAGGCTGAGTAGCCGCCGCCCGTGTAGCCCCTCTTCGCCGAGATGGGGGACAAGCCTAACCAATTCGGGGTGCTGGGCATTAAATTCACGGATGCGCTCGATCAGGATCGGCAGGCGCTTGATCTGATCGGGTGGTATGACGGTGCAGGCTGAGAGGCTGAGTAAGCCGACCATCGAGCGCACCTTGAGGCGGATGCTGCTACCATTGGGGAAGCGCAACACGTCGTAGAAGAAGCCGTCGGCTTCATCCCACAGCTCATCTTCATTGACCCCGATGCGATCCATTGCGGCGTTGATCCAGAGGAAGTGCTTGTAGAATTTGCTCGCGATCTCTTGGTAGGTGGGATGCTCAAGCCCGATCTGGATCGCCATCGAGAGCATATTCAGCGAGAACAACGCCATCCACGCCGTACCGTCGGCTTGCTCCAGTCGCCCGCCCATCGGCGTGGGCGCACTGCGGTCAAACACGCCGATGTTATCTAGCCCCAAGAAGCCGCCTTCAAACACGTTGCTGCCATCGGGATCTTTGCGATTGACCCACCACGTAAAGTAAAGCATGAGCCGCGTGAAGACTTGGCGTAGCCAATCCAGATCGCCTGTGCCGGTTGCCTCCGCTTCCATGTGGTAGACGATCATGGTTGCCCATGCATGCACCGGCGGGTTCACATCGCCGAAGTTCCATTCATAGGCGGGCATCTGCCCATTGGGGTGCATATAGTCATCTTCGAGCATGAGCAGCAATTGGCGTTTGGCAAAATCAATATCTACCATCGCCAGCACCACCGTATGGAAGGCTAGATCCCACGCGGCGTACCACGGGTACTCCCACTTGTCGGGCATCGAGATAATATCGTGATTGACCATGTGGAACCATGCGCGGTTGCGTTTCCAGCTCTTTTCGGTAGATGTTGGCTCAATGCCGTGTTCGCGCAGCCACTCGCTGACGTGGTAGTTATAGAATTGCTTCGTCCAGAGCATGCCCGCCAGTGCTTGGCGCATCACATTCGCGGCTTCGGCGGTGATAGCGGCAGGTGCAAGGCTGGCGTAGAACTCATCGGCTTCTTCCTTGCGCTTGGTGATCGTCATGTTGGCGCGGGCCCCAAACGGTGTTGCGGCTTCGCCATAGGCTTTGGCAAGCTCATCGGGGGCGACGGTGGTGAGGCGGAGCTGGACGCTGGCTGAGCCACCTGCCGGAATGTCGAACTGGTAGTGGGCGGCGACTTTTGTGCCGCGCCGTTCAGGATTGACAGCTTGCTCGTGCCCATCCACAATAAACCCACTGATCCCATCTTTGACAAATGGGCTAGGGTTGCGGGTTCCGTTGATGCGCTCGTGATTCGTTTCGTTCTCGGTGAAGAGCAGCAGCGGTGCGCCGTCGCAGTACATGTAGTAGTTTTCCATCGCGGGGTGCTGGGCATACACCACGCTCGCTCCGGCGATGCTATTGGTTTGGTGCAAGAGCGGCTTCTCCGGCACCTCAAGCACACTGGCGTGGCTCCACGTATTGCGGAACCAGAGCGTGGGTAGGATGTGGAGCGGAGCTGCTTCAGAGCTGCGGTTGTGCGCCGTGATGGTGATGATAATGTCGGTTGAGCTTTCTTTGGCGTATTCCACAAATACGTCGAAGTAGCGGCTCTCATTAAATGCCCCCGTATCGAGCAGTTCGTACTCCGGTTCGTACCGATTGCGGCTGGTGCTGGTCTTGACCAAATCCTCATACGGGAAGGCCCCCTGCGGATATTTGTAGAGGTAGTGCATGTAAGAGTGGGTGGGGGTGCTATCGAGGTAGAAGTAGTACTCTTTGACATCTTCGCCGTGGTTGCCTTCGGCGTTGGTCAAGCCGAAGAGGCGCTCTTTCAAGATGCTGTCGTTGCCATTCCACAGGGCAAGGGCCCAGCACAGATGCTGCCCCTCATCGCTGATTCCGCCTAGCCCATCCTCGCCCCAGCGGTAGGCCCGTGAGCGGGCGTGATCGTGCGGGAAGTAGCTCCACGCATCGCCGTTGTCGCTGTAATCTTCGCGCACCGTGCCCCATTGCCGTTCGCTCAGATAAGGCCCCCACCGATACCACTGTGCCTGCTGCTTGTTAGCGGCCTGTAGGCGTTGCCGTTCGATGCCCATGTCAAAGCCTCCTGCTAATCGGTTTCGTGTGTCTTTGATGTGCCTCTGGGGATGCGCCGCATGTACCGCGCACTCCACCTGCTACTATACCATACGCCCCTGTGCCGTATCACAGCACGGGGTGGGTGGCGGTGCCTGCCTGATCCGTGCAGCCGGTAATCTGAAAACGACCTGAGCTAGATGACTCTTTGCTGAAAAGAGGATGACTCTTTCGGAAACGATCTGAAAATATTGCCATACGTGTCGTTCATCTGATCGGAAGCAAAAAATAACCTGAAACGAAAATGGCTCAGGTATTATTGTCTGTCGTATGACATCGTATCGGAGGAGGGCTACGCGCCTTTCTTGTCCGATCTGCGTGAATCTGTGGCAAGTGTGAGCGGGCGTGCAGAATCGCATGATCTGTAATGCTCTGTTCATTTTTTGATCTTCTCAAGCACTACACTAAATCATACAATCAAGGTAGTAGAACGTGATGCAGATCAATCAGCGATTGGCATGCGTTCCCCAATGCGGTAGCTTTACCATTGTGAATGTGCCGCAGCCTACCTATTCGATAAACAGTGGTGTATTGCGAGGAGATAAACGTATGCTCACGAATGACCTCACCCACCGACCTAGTAACGGCTCTGGAAGTATCAATAACACGGGACAGCTAGGCGACGTTGTGCGGCAGCGGTTGAGCCGCCCAGATTACGAGTACCGCCCGCACGATGAAGCCCGTTTGCGCGAGATGGATTTGGCGAGCCTGATGAGCCGCTGTGCCACCGAGAGCGAGCGGTTTTATCGCGGGCAAGCGCACGATACCAGCTACAGCTACGAGCTGTTTCGGCGGGCACTGGTCGAGCGCAATGAAGCCGCGTGGGAGCAACTGTTTTACCACTACAGCGGCCTTGTTGAGGGTTGGGTGCGGCGCAGTGGGGCCTTCACCAGCAGTGGCGAAACCAGCGAGTATTTTGTCGTTGGGGCATTTATGAAGTTCTGGCGAGCCATTTCACCGGAGCGGTTCGCCTCATTCCCGACGCTGGCTTCGCTGCTACACTACCTGCAACTCTGCACTACCAGTGTTGTGATTGACAGTGTGCGGGCGCAGTCGTGGGCGGAGGTGCTGCCCGAAGATACGCTGACCTACACCAACGTTGCCGATCCGAGTGCCCCCGACGAAGAAGCTATGCAACGGGTGCAGCGCGAGGAGTTTTGGCAGCTGATTGATGGGCAGCTGAATACGGAGAGCGAGCGCGTGGTCGTCTATGGCTCGTTTGTGTTGGGGCTGACCCCGCGGGCGATCTATGCCCGCCGCACCGATCTGTTTCGCACGGTCAACGATGTATACAATGTGAAGCGCAATGTGCTAGGTCGGCTGGGGCGCAATGCCGAGCTACGCCAATTCGCGGCGGCGAGCTAGGGCAGGCAGGCAGGATGACAAGCGGAGATGGCGACGGCGCGAGGTATACCCCTCGCGCCGCAATCCTCACTCGATTGGCTAAGTTGGCTAGGCTCGCTGAATTGACCAATCGGGCACGGACATCCTACTCTTCCATTGCCTCTGCCACGAATGCGGTCAGTTCGGCAACCCGCACCGAGTAGCCCCATTCGTTGTCATACCACGATACCACCTTGAACATATTGTCGCCGACCCCTGTCGTCAGTTCAAGGTCTACAATGCTGCTGCGGGCATCGCCGATGAAATCGCTGCTAACGAGCGGTTCATGTGAGACACCGAGAATACCCTCCATGTCCTCGCTTTCGCTCGCATCGGTGAAGGCTTGGTTGATCGCCTCAACGCTAGTCGGCTTGTCCAGCTCTACCGTGAAGTCAATAATCGAGACTGTCGGGGTGGGGACACGCAAGGCATAGCCCGCAAACTTCCCTTTCAGTTCCGGCAACACTAGTGCAACTGCCTGCGCGGCCCCAGTTGAGGTGGGCACAATATTCTGGGCGGCAGCCCGCGCCCGGCGCAGATCGCGGTGGACGTTATCCTGCAAGTTCTGGTCCATCGTGTAGGCGTGGATGGTGGTCATGATCCCGCGCCGGATGCCAAAATTGTCGTTGAGGACTTTGGCAACAGGGGCGAGGCAGTTGGTGGTGCAGGAGGCATTCGAGATGATATGATGCACCGTATTGTCGTACTTATCGTCGTTTACGCCCAACACAATCGTAATATCTTCGTTCTTGGCGGGAGCCGAGATGATCACTTTCTTTGCGCCAGCCTCAATATGCTTGCGAGCGTCTTCGGCTTTGGTGAAGCGTCCAGTGGACTCAATCACAATGTCTACGCCCATGTCCGCCCACGGCAGCTTGGCGGGGTCGCGCTCCTCTAGCGCGGCAATCTCCAGCGTGCGCGTCACTACGCCGTCTTCATCTTCGGTATCATACTCAATGGTGAGATGCGTCTCCGAAGCCGAGACGTTACCCGCGAATTGATGGTAGGTGGTATCGTACTTCAGCAGGTGGGCAAGGGTGTGATTATCAGTCAGGTCATTGATCGCAACTACTTCGATGTTGTCGAAGCCGCTTTCCAGAATTGCTTTGAGGGTCTGTCGCCCAATGCGTCCAAAGCCATTGATCGCTACTCGTGCCATATGCTGCTCCTTCTTCCTTGTGGACGGGGTACGGCACACGTCGCCTGCCCCGTGCATCATCGGTTGGTGATCACTGACGCAGCATGCGCCAGTGCAGTCTGCACTTATAGCTCCATTATACCATGCACGCTGAACCGTGTTTCAGGGGGCGGCAAGTAGTCGGTGGCGCGGCTCTAGCCCATCCTCAGCATGGGATTGGACTTGGGCATAGCATAGTATAATAGATGGTATGGGCCCAGTAGGGGTGGCTTCCGTTGCTTGAAGAATGACGCGATGCACCCGGTAGAGACGGAGACAGAACCTATGCCGACCTGTGTGATCGGAATTGATCTTGGGGGCACACAACTCCGTGCCGTGCTCGCTGATCGTGAAGGGACGATCCTTCAGCAAGTGCGAATGCCGACGGCATCCGCAGCAGGCCCCGCAGCGGTGGTCGCGCAGATTGTCACCTGCGTCGAGCAGTTGCAAGCGTGGCTCACGCCTGAGGATACCCTGCTCGGCATTGGTGTCGGTGCGCCGGGACCAGTGGAGCCACAGCACGGGATTGTCTTCTATACGCCGAACATGCGCGGTTGGGTGGATGTGCCCCTGCGGGATATGTTGATCGAACGCATCCACACGACAAGCATTGCGGTCGGCAACGATGCCAACCTTGCGGTACTTGGGGAGTGGTACTTCGGTGGCGGGCAGGGCTGCCGCAACCTGCTCTACATCACCGTCAGCACTGGTATTGGCGGCGGCGTAATCTGCGATGGGCGGCTGCTTGTGGGCTATCGTGGTGCGGCGGCAGAGGTGGGGCATATGCTGATTGAAGACCGGATCTCATGGGAGAACCTTGCCTCCGGCACGGCACTCGGCGCGGCGGCGGCGCGGCTGATGCCCGATTACCCGGATAGCATCTTGCATAGCCTTGCTACACCAGAGACAGTCACGAGTATTCATGTGTCACAGGCAGCCGCCCTCGATGATTCCTTTGCCCAATACCTGATGGAGCGTGAAGCTACCCTGATCGGGATCGGCATTGCCAACCTGCTGCACCTGTATGGCCCAGAGCGGGTGCTTGTTGGGGGTGGGGTGGTGACAGCCAATCCGTGGCTGCTCGACGGCGCACGCACGGTTGCCGCGCAGTATGCGATTGCTGAGGTGTATCGCACGGTGCCGATTAACTTAGCCCAGCTTGGCGATCAAGTTGGCGTGTTGGGAGCCGCCGCGCTAGCCTTCTACGCCGCGAGTGCCGAGCAAGCCGGACAGCCTACGCTGCCGCCCGTAAGGTAGCCCAACGTATATGCCCACCGATGTTCAAGAACGCCCCGCCCCAATCAGCCCGCCGCTTATGCCGGATGCGCCGGATGCGCTCGCGTTGCCTGCGCCACCCCCGCCCACACCCCACCGAGATCGGGGCTTCACGCTCTGGACTGCGTGGGTGTTGCTCGCGTTCAGCTTCATCCTGTTCTGCACGATAGTCAGTTCGGCGGGCTATACTGCGTGGACGTACCGCACGACTGCTACCACTGTGCAGCAGGCGCAATTGATTGTACGCGCCCCGATTGAGCAGATTACATGGCAACGTTGCGGGCGCACCGTGTTTGAGCGGGTGCAGGATGGGCAGCAGCTCCAGCCCTGTGATCGCCTGCGCGTGGATAGCTCGGTGGGCTACGGGCAAGCGGCGACGCTCCTGCTGTTCGATCAGAGTGCGCTCGATCTTTGGGCCGAAGCCGATGTGCAGCTTGTGAAGCTGGATACCACGCGCTGGAACAACAACCAGCAGCAGGTGGTAGTGCGCCAGTATGGGGGCTATGTTCGCTATGACTTGAAAGCCGATCAGCCCTTTGAGCAGGTGCGCTTTGCAGTGTTCGTCTACGATACGCTGATCGAGCTAGCAGCGGGCGGGAGCTATAGCATTGCGCTAGCACCAACCGAGCGCACGCTGCGTTTCTATGATGAACGTGAATCGCGGGAGCAGACGATAGATATTGCGGTGCGCGAAGGCTCGGCCCAGATCACCAGTCACGGGGAGCAACTGGTGTTGCAGCGCGGGCAACGCGCAATGGTAGATGTGGCAGGGGCACTTTCGCCTGTCCGACCGGCCGAGTGGCAGCTACTCCGGGATGGCTCCTTCACCGCGTTCACAGAGGAAGAATACAATAACACCACGATCCCACCCCAGCAACAGCCGCAGCTTGTGCGGGCGGATACGTGGCAGGTGTTCAGTGGGCCTGCCGATGTGGAGCCGGGCTTCTTCCAGATTGCGCCAGTCTGCCCGCACCACCCGGCCCAGCTGCCCTGCCCACCGGATAGCACGGTGCCCGCCGTCCGCTTCATCCGCACCGGCACGCAGACGAGTAGCTTTGTGACGGGGATCCGCCAGACGCTAGGCGTTGGGCAGGCGGGCATTGATATTTCTGAGTACCCGGGGCTGCTGTTCTCGATCCAATTGCGCGTGCGTGAACAGTCGCTTGATCTCGCCGGCGAACGTGGCTCGGAGTGTCCAGCGATGGTGCGTTTCTTGCACAAGCGCGGTAGCCCACTCGATGCGGAGCAAGAGCGGGTACTCTGCTTCTTCACCAGCCGCGTGCCGGGTGCCGCACCGCGCCGTGATCCGGGCATCATCTATGTTGAGGTGGAGCGGGATATGTGGCACACCTTCACGGTGGATTTGCGTTCGCCGGGCTGGATTCCGCTTGCCCGCTATCTCCGCAGCGTGGATGTGTATGCGAATGGGCACGATTACGACGTGCAGGTGGCGCGGGTCTCGCTGCTCGGCTTGCAGATCAATGCCGATGAACGCTATCGCATACCGATTGTGGTTGATCCGTCCAATGTGACCGATGATGCCAATTCGCGCTAGGGCCCCGCACAGCGCAACTCGTGGTACAATATGATGTGGGATGGTATGCTAGCGCATGCCATTCTGTTTATCACAGGTTTGGCCCACGCGCACCCAAACAGGCGAACAGTGTCACCCCTATCGAGGAGTTTCGATGACGACAGAACTACCAGAGCGTCGGCAACGCATCCTCAAACTGGTTGTCCAAGAATTTATCGCCAGCGCGAGTGCCGTTGCGTCGGAAACACTGGTACGCAAGTACGATCTGAATATCTCGGCAGCGACTGTCCGCAATGAATTAGCGGCACTCGAAGAGCTGGGCTACCTGAAGCATCTGCATACCTCTGGTGGGCGTGTGCCAACGGATACGGGCTATCGGTTTTTTGTCGAGCACTTGATGGATCGGGTGCCCCTTTCGGCGGCCGAGCAGCAGGCGATCCGCAGTCAGTTTATCGAAGTGCAGGGCGAGTTGAGCCAGTGGATCCGACTCGGTGCGGCGGCCCTAGCGCGGCACACCCGCAATGCCGCTGTAGTGACACCGCCGCAGGCGTTCCAAGCCCGCTTCCGCCACCTTGAGCTGATCGGCTTGACGGACAGCACGCTCTTGATTGTGCTGGTGCTGCACGATGGCACCGTGCGTCAGCAGACAATCACGACGGAGCAGAGCTATATGCAAGCTGAACTGCGCCGCGTGTCGCTGCTGCTGTGCGAACGCTGTGCTAGCCTGAGCCTTGAACAGCTAGAGGATGTGCCCCTCTCCGGTACGCTGGATGCACGCCTCAGCGAATTGGAGCAGCGGGTGCTGGCTGTGCTGGTGCAGGCCATGCGCCAGTATGAGCTGCATATCAATCGCCAGATTTACAGCGACGGACTGATCGAAATCCTGAGCCAGCCAGAGTTTCTGCCGGCCCTGCTCAAGGAAGAGGATAGCCAGCGAGCCATCGAGCGCATGCGTCACGTCCTCGAAACAGTGACGCGCAGCGATGCGCTGGCGAGCCTGATTGGGCAAGCTCTCGCCAGCGACGATGTGCAAGTGGTAATCGGCACAGAACACAGCCACGATGACATGCGCGACTATAGCGTGGTGTTGTCGCGCTATGGTGGGCACAGCGATGTGATTGGCGTGGTCGGCATCATTGGCCCCACGCGCATGGCCTATCCACGTTCGATCTCAACGGTGCAGTACATTTCGACGGTGATGAGCGAACTCTTGCAGAGCATCTACGGGGGCGAACTGCGCCCGCCTGAAACTGAGGGATAACCACGCCGAGCGTGTGTGCAGGGCAGGGCTGCCCTATTCCAAGCAGAGCGAGATGGATCAAGCGTGTAGGAGTGTAGGAGAAGGATTGTGACGCAGGAACAGATGCAAAATTCGCCAGCCCAAGCTGAAGCAACCGGGCCTGAAGCTGAAGCAGTTGTGGGGGATGTCGTGAGTAGCGAGCTAGCTGAGTTGCAAGCCCGCCTTGCCGCAGCTGACCAACAAGCCGCCGAGTATAAGGATCAGTGGCTGCGGGCGGTTGCCGATTTTAAGAACTTGAAACGCCGCACCGATAGCGAACGCGCAGAATTGATGAAGGGTGCGAGTGTGGGCTTGCTCATGAAAGTGTTGCCGATTGTGGATGATTTTGAGCGGGCGGTGGAAAATATCCCGCCGGAGATTGCCGAGAGCGCGTGGTGGGGCGGCACGCAATTAATCCAGAGCAAACTGCGGATGCTGCTGGAAAGCGAAGGCGTGACTGCAATGGATGTGCTAGGGCAGGATTTTGACCCCAACTTCCACGATGCGGTGATGTATGAGGATGCAGCCGGGCAGGATGGCAAAGTGATTGCCGAATTGCAGAAGGGCTACATGCTGCGTGAACGGGTGCTGCGTCCGGCGACGGTCAAGGTGGGGCGTGGCTAAAGGGAGTAACCGCATGGGCAGGATACTTGGGATTGATCTAGGGACAACCAACTCGGTGATGGCATTCATTGAGGGCGGCGATCCGGTGATTATCCCCAATGCCGAAGGGGATCGGCTCACCCCGTCGGTGGTGGCAATCAGCAAGGCCGGCGAGCGGCTGATCGGGCAGGTGGCGCGGCGGCAGGCCATCACCAATCCAGAGAATACCGTCTTTTCGGTTAAGCGATTTATGGGGCGCAAGCTGACTGACGCGACGGTGCAGGCGGATCGGGAGCTAATTCCGTACAAGCTCAGTGCGGCCCCGAATGGCGATGTGCGTGTGATTATGGATGGGCGCGAGTACGCCCCGCCGGAAATCTCGGCGATGATCCTGCAAAAGCTGCGGGCTGATGCTGAAGCCTATCTGGGCGAATCGGTCACGCAGGCGGTGATTACCGTGCCGGCTTACTTCAACGATAGCCAACGCCAAGCCACCCGCGATGCAGGGCGGATTGCTGGGCTGGAGGTGCTGCGTATCATCAATGAGCCAACCGCGAGTGCGCTTGCTTATGGGCTGGATCGCAGCCACGATAATCAAGTCATCGCCGTGTACGATCTGGGCGGGGGCACATTCGATATTTCCGTGCTTGATCTCGGTGAGGGCGTGGTTGAAGTCAAAGCCACAAGCGGCGATACCCATCTCGGCGGGGATGATTTCGATCAGCGGATCATCGAGTGGATGCTGGGCGAGTTCCGCAATGAGACGAGTATAGATCTGCGTTCGGATCGGATGGCGATGCAACGCCTGAAAGAGTCGGCTGAAAAAGCCAAGATTGAGCTGAGTAGTGTCTTGCGTTCAGAGATCAACCTGCCCTTCATCACCGCCGATGCAACCGGTCCGCGCCACCTGAGCATCGTGCTATCACGGGCGAAGCTGGAGCAGTTGACTGCGGATCTGATCGAACGCACGATCAAGCCGGTGCGCCAAGCCTTGAGCGATGCCGAACTCACCCCAGAACAAATCACGACGGTGATTCTGGTGGGCGGGCAGACCCGTATGCCGGCGGTGCAAGCGGCGGTGCAGAAGTTCTTCGGGCGCGAACCGAGCAAGCACGTTAATCCCGATGAGGTGGTGGCACAGGGCGCGGCGGTGCAGGCGGCGATCCTCTCCGGTGGCGTGAAGGATATGGTGCTGCTGGATGTTACCCCGCTCACGCTCGGTATCCGCACGTTGGGCGGGATTATGACTCCTTTGATTGATCGCAACACGACGATCCCGACGCGCAAGTCGCAGGTCTTCTCGACGGCGGCGGACAATCAGCAGAGCGTGGAGATCCATGTGTTGCAGGGTGAGCGGGTTGAATCGAAGTACAACAAATCACTTGGGATCTTCGAGCTATCCGGCATTCCGCCTGCGCCGCGTGGGGTGCCCAAGATCGAAGTCACCTTTGATATTGATGCCAACGGGATCATGAACGCATCCGCCCGCGATCAGCTCAGTGGGGCGGTGCAGGAGATTACGATTACGGCATCGTCGGGCTTGGCTCCGAGTGAGATTGAGCAGATGGTTGCCGATGCGGAAGAACACCGCGAAGCGGATGAGCTGCGCCGCGATCTGATCGCCGCGCAGAATACTGCCGATAGCGTGATCTACAGTGCCGAGCGTGCGCTGTATGAAGCCCGTGAGTATCTTGTTGATGCGGTGGTACGTGAGACGGCTGAGGCCAAGCTCGCCGCTGTGCGGGAGGTGCTGGATCACGAGGATGCGGTGCTGATCCGCAACCGCACGGCTGAGTTGCAAGTGGCGATGCAGCCGGTTCACGCTGCAACTCGTGTGGCACAGGCAGCGTCAGAGCAGCCAGAGCCGCCTGATCCTGCGGCTACGTCGCCTGATGCAGGGGCTGACTCCGAACAGCCGCGTGCCTAGCGCAACGCGCGAAACGACAGAGGGGATGAGAACACAGACAGTAAGGTGGAACAACGCCCGTGAGTACGAAACGCGACTACTACGATGTATTAGGGGTGCAGCGCAACGCTAGCCCGGAAGAACTCAAGAAAGCCTTTCGCCGGTTGGCTCGCCAATACCACCCGGATGTGAACAAAGAGCCAGACGCAGAAACCAAATTCAAAGAGATTAACGAAGCCTACGAAGTCCTGTCTGATAGCCAGAAGCGGGCAATGTATGACCGCTTTGGGCACGCCATGCCCGGCGGCAGCGGGATGGGCGGGGCGGCTGATCCGTTTGGCGGCGGCGATCCCTTCAGCACCATCTTTGATGCCTTCTTTGGGGGGGCGCAGCGTTCGCAGCGCGGTGGCCCAGTCCGCGGCGCAGATCTGCGCTACAGCTTGCGGCTGAGTTTTGAGGATGCGGTCTTTGGGGCTGAGAAAGAGATCGAGTACCGCCGCCTCGAAACATGCAGCGCGTGTCGCGGCACAGGCGCAGAGCCGGGCACTGACCCGACCCGCTGCCCGCGCTGCAATGGCTTGGGCGAGATCCGTCAGCGCATTGCGCCCTTCAATATGGTCACGGTGACAACGTGCGATATGTGTGGCGGCAGTGGCGTGATTATCCCGATCCCGTGCCGCACTTGTCAAGGCGAGGGGCGCGTGCGCCAGCCCAAGAAGATCAAGGTCAAAATTCCGGCGGGCGTAGATAGCGACTCGCAGATTCGCATCAGTGGCGAAGGCGATGCGGGGCCGCGCGGTGGTCCTTACGGCAACCTGTATGTGATGCTCGATATTCAGCCGCACCAGTATTTCGTGCGCGAGGGCAACAACGTGGTGCTAGAGCTGCGCCTGAACGTAGCGCAGGCGGCACTCGGCGATGATGTGGCTGTGCCTACGCTGGATGGGGAGGAGACGCTCCGCATTCCGCCTGCCACCCAGACCGGGCAGGTGTTCCGCTTGCGGGGCAAAGGCGTGCCCTACCTGCGCCAAAACGGGCGCGGCGATCAGGTGGTGGTGACGCGGGTCGTAGTGCCCCCGCGCCTCACTGAACAGCAGCGCAAGCTGTTCCAAGAATTGGCCAAAACGATGGAACCGGAAAGGGTGAGTGAAGACCGCGACGACAGCTTCTTTGGGCGCATCAAAGATGCCCTTGGGCTGTAGAAAGCATGGCCACACATGAGTGAACAGGAATTGCTCTATGGGCGGAATGCGGTGCGCGAAGCCCTACGGGCCCAGCGGCGCACCTGCCATACGCTAACGCTCTCGGCGGGCGCACAGGAGATCGGCGCACTGGCTGAGATTGTGCAGCTTGCCGAGCAGCGCAACATCCCGATTGAACGGATTGATCGGCGCGTGCTAGATAAGCAGGTGCGTGATGCGAATCATCAGGGCGTGATCCTCACCGCGAGCAGCTACCCGTATGCCGAGCTAGACGAGTGCCTTGCGCTTGCCACCGAGCGGGGCGAGTTGCCCTTGCTGCTGCTGCTGGATCATCTGCAAGACCCGCAGAATATCGGCACGCTGCTGCGTACCGCCGAAGTGATCGGGGTGCATGGGGTGTTCACCCCAACCCGCCGCGCCGCCGAGATTACGCCGGCAGTTATCAATGCGAGCAGCGGCGCAACCGAGCATCTGCTGATTGTCCCGATTACCAACCTCGCCCAGACCATCGTGACCTTGCAGCAGCGTGGGGTATGGGTGATCGGGCTGGAAGACGACCCAACCGCCAAGCCCTATGATGCCGTTGAGTATGACCTTCCGCTGGGCTTGGTGATTGGGGCCGAAGGAACTGGGCTAGCCCGCCTGACCCGCGAACGCTGCGATTTTCTGGTGCAGCTACCGATGCGGGGGCAGATCGCCTCGCTCAATGCGGCGGTGGCGGGCAGCATCGCACTCTATCACATCTGGCGCGAACGTATTTTGCTGGCGACTGTGCAGGAGTGACGGGTCCGCTGTTAGGCAGATTTGTAATCACGAAAGGAGGAACGTAGCCATTGCTGGCTGCGAGCAGCTATGAAAACAACACTGATCTGGATTGCCCTCTTAGGTGCTGCGTTGCTGTGGATTGCCGACCTGCGCCGCCGCTTGAAAGCCGCGCATCTGCGGGGGGATATGTATTATGATATTTCGGCGCGGCTGGATCGGCGTTTGGCCGATTTGACCCAGAGCTAACCGGCACGATCCGACGGTTATCGTGTTCTAACCTCAAGCGACTTGCCCAATATGCTCCTACTGCGGGCTAGCGCGTGGGGTTTACGGTATGTACCCATGCGTGGGCGTGGGGTAGAAATGATAGACGCATTGTGAGTATCTCCAGTGGCGCAAGCCTAGCGGCGCAACCTGACCCAACCGATGTTGTGATTCGGGCGGCAACTGTCGCCGACATTCCGGCTGTGGTTGCGCTGCACCGCGAAGCCTTCGCCGACAAATTTGGGGGGGCGTTCGGGGTCGCCCAGATTGAGCGTGGCGCAGATGCGCTGCTCGCGGCATGGCAACGGCAGGGCAGCCGGGCCTTGCGGGGGATGTTCTTGGCAGATCTGGATGCTCACGTGGTGGGCACGATCACGCTGCGAACGTGGGAGATGGGCGATGAGGATATGTACATCACCGAGCAGGCATTTCAGCAGGTGCTAGGGGTATGGGGCGCGACCCGCTCGATCTTTGCGCTTTCGCTGCTGAGTCACCGCATCCAGCGCAACGAGGGTTACATCACCGATGTAGCCGTGCATGCCGAGTATCGCGGGCTAGGCATTGCCCGCCTGCTCCTAGAGCATGCTGAGCAAGCTGCCCGCCAGAACCACAAACGCTTCGTGACGCTGCATGTCAGCCAGCGCAACGCTACCGCCTGCCACCTGTATGAACGGGGTGGCTTCGAGGTGGCCCACGTTCGCCATTCGTTGCTGACGTGGTTCTTCTTTGGACAGCGGCGGTGGCTCTACATGCGGAAAGAGTTGCACGAGATTGGGTATTAGCAGGGGGCGGTTGACGCGCACCTGATTGCCGTGTATGCTACCCGATGGATGTACCAAGATGGATGAAAGGAAGGGACTGCAATGTCGCTTGAGCAGTTTGCCGATCTGCTGCACCAGCCCGTGCTAGCCCACGTTGCTACCATAGGGCCGCAAGGTGAGCCACAGAACAACCCGGTTTGGTTTGATTGGGATGGGACCTATTTCTACTTCAGCCAAACGACGGCGCGGCAGAAGTATCGCAATGTGCAGCGTGAGCCGCGCCTTGCGCTGTCCGTCGTTGATCCGAACAATCCCTACCGTTACATCGAGATCCGCGGGCGGGTGGTGCGGGTTGACCCCGATCCTGACAAAGCCTTCATCAATCGGATGGCGCACAAGTATATGGGTGTTCCCGAATATCCGTACCATCGCCCAGAAGAAGAGCGTGTCGTATTGGTGATTGAGCCAGTCCATACCACGCACATGGGCTAGCGTATGTGGCGGCTAGTTCCCCCGATGTGAGGAGCGACGTGATGCAAACGATACCACCGCAACGCCCGTTTGCCGTTGTGCTTGCGGCGCAGTTGGCGGGATCGCTACTAGGCGGCGTACTGCTTGCCATCGCCTTCTACTACCTTGTGGGGTTTGCGCTGCTTGGGGCGGGCTTGGGCATGGGCTTGCTGACGCTGCAAGTCTATGCGGCCATCATCGGCTTGGCGTTGGGCGCGGCGTTGGGCACTGCGCTCGGCAGCCGCATGATGCAGGAGCCGGGCCATCTTGGCGCAGCGATTGGCGGGGCGATCTTGTTTGGGCTACTCGTCATTATTCTCTCGCGCACCGTGTTCGTAGGGCAGATGGGCTTGCTCTCACTTGGGCTAGGGCTTGCCGCCATATTTGCCACAATGATTGGCGCGGTAGTGGGCTTCAATCTGCCGCGCTTCACGGGTCGCTAGGAGCGTGGAGCCGTGCATCCGGTGCTTAGGGCAAGGCTACCCGTTGCTCTAATTCGGGCAGCAGGCGCACACTCTCCTGCTCATTCGGATCGGTGCGGGCAATGATTGCCACCGCCTCTGTGGGGTAGGGATTGTAGGGCAAGTGGGGCATGCCCGCCGGAATGTAGAGGTACTCGCCCGCTTGCACCGTGAGATGCTGCTCAAGCTCCTGCCCATACCACATATCGGTTGCGCCGGAGATAACATAGATTGCCGTCTCGTGCTGCTCGTGCAGGTGCGCGTTGGCGCGTGTGCCGGGCGGGAAGTGCAGCAGGTGCATACATAGCCCGCTTGCGCCGACCTGCTCGGCTGAGATGCCGACGAAGTAGTTCAAGCCCTGTTTGCCGGCGTAGGTCGCATCGGGGCGCACCACGCGGCAGGTGGGGGCGGCGGTGGATGCGTCAAGCATATCACAAACTCCTTCCGTGTGCATACTAGCGTAGGCACTGATAGTTGCCCTGTGCGGCTTGCGCTAGCGTTGGAAATGCGGGTGGCTGGCATACACCTGCATGTTCCCGTGTGCATCGAAGGCGATCACGTCGAACGCATCGGGGGGGGTGCCATCCACTTCCATGCCGGGTGCGCCGATGGGCATGCCGGGCACAGCTAGCCCAACCACGTCGGGGCGTTCGGTCAGCAGCCGCTCGATGTCTTGCAGCGGGACGTGCCCCTCGATCACGTAGCCCTCGACGAGCGCAGTGTGGCACGATTGCACCGGTAGCGGGACGTTATGTTCGGCTTTGATTGGGGCCATATTGACATGATCTTCGATGGTGATGGTGTAGCCGCGCTCTTCCAGATAATCTATCCACAAGCTGCAACAGCCGCAGCTGGGTGATTTGTAGACTGTCATGGTGCGCGGCATGGCCGCCACCTGCGCCTCGCTGGTGGGTGCAAGAGCCGCGCCGCACGCGGCCAGCAGCAGCACCGCTAGCACCCCCCCACATAGCCCTACGATTCCGTTCAGTTGCATTCCCGTCCTCCTCGCGTGTGCATGGTATTATGCTGCACAGTATAGCATAGTGTGGGGCGGGCCGATCAGTGCTAGCGCGGGTGCAATCAAGCGGGTTGGCACGGGCGAAGGTTTAGTGCTATACTATTAGCAGCACGATGAACAGACGCAGAGCCATGCAGACATAACGAAAGGAAAGCTGATGAATTTGCAACTCACTGGACTACACCACGTCACCGCAATTACGGGCGACGCACCGGCCAACCGTGATTTCTACACGCGCATACTCGGTATGCGCCTTGTCAAGAAGACGGTGAACCAAGATGATACGTCCGCCTACCACCTGTTCTATGCGGATCGGGATGGCGCACCCGGCACCGATCTGACCTTCTTTGAGTGGCCGCACAGCCCCCGTAACAGAGATGGTGCAAGCACGATTGCACGCACTGCATTGCGGGTGCATGGGCATGCCGCGTTGGACTGGTGGGCGGCCCGCCTCAGCGCGCACGGCATCGCGCATTCGGGCATTGTCGAGCAGGGCGGCTGGACGGCGGTGTTCTTCGCCGATCCAGAGGGACAAGCCCTCGCGCTGGTGGATGACAAGGGCGCGGCGGGGGGGCAGCCGTGGGAGCATAGCCCGGTGCCCGTTGAGATGGGCATACGCGGCTTGCACGCCGTCACGTTGCAGGTGCGCGAGCTTGCCCCAACCGTACTAGTGCTAACAGAGGTGCTAGGCTTTCGGCAGGTGCATGAGTATCGCACTGAGCAGGGGCATCCGGTGGCGGTGTTTGTCACGGCGGATGGCGGCGCAGGCACAGAGGTGCATGTGGAGCATGGCCAGCACCTGCCCTTTGGGCAGGCGGGGCGCGGCGGGGTGCATCACGTTGCCTTCCGCGTGCCCGATTTCGCCGAACACGAAGGCTGGCTGCTGCGCCTGCGCGAGTTTCGCATCCCGTCCTCGCAGGTGATTGATCGCTTCTACTTCCGTTCAATCTACTTCCGCGAGCCGGGCGGGATCTTGTATGAGTTGGCCACGGATGGGCCCGGCTTCACGGCGGATGAAGCCCCTGATCAGCTGGGCACGCGGCTTGCGCTCCCGCCCTTCCTTGAGCCGCAGCGGGCGAGCATCGAGGCCGGCCTGCGCCCCTTAGCATAGCGCAGGGGGCGCGGGGGTGGGAAAGCCCTGCCCCTTCGCCCCCACCCTAGCCGCCGGACCGCATCAGCTTCGGCTCAAGCTGCTGCCATGCCGCCGCCACCACTGCATCCGTACCGTGCAGCTCAAAGCGCACCTGCCCCACGCGCAGCGAGCCAATCTGAAAATCTTCCATCTGGGTTAGGCGTACCTGCCAATCGGGGCCGTGCCGCACACCCGCTGCATCGGCATGTGCGCCTAGCTCAGTGATATACTGGCGCAGCAGCCACAGCGGGACAGCCCGCAATTCACGATCAATGGTTGCCATATGGGTATCCTTACGCTTTGCCGAGCATTTCGGCTAGACATCTCTGCGGCAATATGCTTAAAATATCTACGTTAAGACACTATCCTCATTAGCCCCCGCCACGCTATCACGTTAGGTTTTATACTATTGGTTTATAGTACACCCATAATTTTGTGGATGAGGAAATACTATGGCTGAGCGTGATCAAACCATTCACGATCTTTCCGTTGAAGCCACCTTTGAACGGATCCTGTCGCGTTGCCAGCCCCTCCCCGCCCAACCGGTTGCGCTTGCGGCGGCGGCGGGGTGCGTGCTCGCCGAAGCGGTGATTGCCCCGCACGCGCTGCCGCCTTTTGCCAATGCGGGCATGGATGGCTTTGCGGTGCATGTGGCCGATCTGGCTGATGCAACCCCACAGCAACCCGTCGTGCTACCTGTCGCGGGGATTGTCCAAGCAGGCGATGCTGCACCTACGCCGCTGGTGCGCGGCACGACGATCCGCATTATGACGGGTGCGCTGCTGCCGGCGGGGGCTGAGGCGGTGGTGCCGCTAGAGGATGCCGAAGCATTGCCGGATGCACAGGTTGCCTTCCACCAGCCGCCATCCCCCAAGCGGCACATCCGTCTGGCGGGCGAAGATGTGCCTGCCGATACGGTGGCGATTCCGGCGGGCAAGCTGCTGCGGGCGGCTGAGGTGGGGCTGTGCTGTGCCTTTGGGGTGACCACCGTCACGGTCATTCCGCGCCCGACCGTGGCGATCATCTCGACGGGCAATGAGCTACTTGAGCCGCACGAGCCGCTCGTGCCCGGCAAGATCCGCGACGCAAACAGCCTCGCGTTAGCCGTTGCCGTCGGCGAATACGGCGCACAGCCGTATGTGGCAGGGATTGCCCGCGATACCCAAGCTGAGCTGTCCGCCAAGCTCGACTCCGCGCTGGCGGCGGGAGCCAATCTGATTCTGACTTCGGCGGGGGCATCGGCCGGCGATTTCGATGTTGTGAGTGCGCTGATGCGTGCAGGGGATCGGCTAGAGGTATGGCAGGTGAAGATGAAACCCGGCCGCCCGATGCTGTTTGGCACGTATGGTGGGGTGCCCCTGATCGGCTTGCCCGGCAATCCGGCTTCAGCCTTGATTGTCGCTGAGCTGTTTGTCAAGCCGGTGATTGCACGGCTGCGGGGGCTGCCGGCCACGCTGCCCGCCACCGTGCCTGCGATCCTCGATGCGCCGCAGAAGGGCAGCAACCGGCGGCATTACGTGCGGGCGTATGTCTCGCGGGAGGGCAACGAGTACCACGCCACCACACGCGGGATTGGGCATGGCAGTGGCTCGCTGAGTACGCTGGTGCGGGGCAATGCGCTGCTGGTGATCCCGGAGGGATCGGGCGAGGTGGCGGCGGGCAGTGTGGTGGATGCGATCTTGCTGTAGCAGGGGGATGCTATTCATGGGACTGTTGCGCACCCGCCTGTTGGGGCGATCAGCTTGAAGCGCAGTTGACGTATGCTCAGGCTACACCCCGCCACTCAGTGGGTGCGTGGCGGGGTGTGTTTGGTCCGCGTAGGTGGGCTAGGCGTTACTCGTGGATCCACGCATCGGTGTTGCGCTCCCACGTAATCAGATCGCTAGCGTCAAAGAAGCGGCTGACCTCTGCTTCGCCGCTCTCCGGCGAGTCGGAAGCGTGGATCAGGTTGCGCCCGATCTCCAAGCCGAAATCGCCGCGGATCGTGCCGGGCGCGGCATTCATCGGATTGGTTGCGCCGACGGTATTACGGATGGTCTGGACGACATTCTTGCCCTGAATGGCAATCACGACGACGGGCGATGAGGTGATATAGCTCACGAGTGCGCCGAAGAAGGGCTTGCCTTCATGTTCACCATAGTGGCTCTGGGCAAGTTCGGGCGAAACCTGCATCAGCTTCATGCCCATAAACTTCAAACCGCGCTGTTCAAGGCGCGTAATAATCTGACCGATCAAACCCCGTTGGACGGCATCCGGCTTCAGAATAATCAGTGACTTTTCCATAAGCGTATCACAACTCCTCGTTGGTGGCTCACAGCGTATCCCCCGTGGATACACACGCTTAGATCGGCACGGCCTCGCTGATACGTTTGGCAGCGCGGCGCATCTCCATCTTGACCAAGCCCAAATTGACCGTGCGTTGGGTAATCACGACAAGGATCAGGTCTTTGGCTTCAAGCACCAGAATCGAACCATCTTTGGCATCTATGATTGCATCGGTGAGTGTGCCCACGCCAATACGCTTGGTGGCTTTGTCAATCTCGCCAAACACGGCAGCCGACATTGCGCCCAGCACCTCGGCATCTTCTTCATCCAAAAGGGTACTGGCAACCACAAGCCCATCTTTGCCTACAAGCAGACTCCCAATGACCCCATCCACACGGATTAGGTCTTCAACTATGCGTCGCATAAGCTGCCCTTTCATTCTTGCAGCGTCAGCTCTCAGCTACAGACGATGCACACGGTATCGGAAATCGTATATCTGAGAACCTATTGTACACCAGATTCGGATGATGCGGTGCAGGGCTTATCCACCAACACCGCATCATCGCACCGCTTTGTTATCCTCACGGAGTCCAACTATAGGCTTGCATAGCGCGATGCACATCGCCCTGCCGTGTGTAGATGTCACCGAGCAAGCGGTACAGCCGCCGTAGTACTGTCGGATCATTCAGCTCATCAACCAAGTCTTGCAGGTCATCGCTAATCTCAGCCAGCATGGTGTCGCTCCGCAGGGCTAATTTGTACTGTTGCAGAGCCACGTCGGGGTAGCCCGATTGGGCACTCAGGCGGGCTACCGCAAGGCGCATGGAGACGTTATCGGGATTGCCCGCGAGTTGATCAATGTATTGATCAATCATTGCGTTACCGGTGTGTTGTTGCTCACCGATGGGTGCCCGTTGGACTATCTGCGGTGGCGCAGGCGCAACAGGTGCGGCAGGCGGGGGTGGGGTGGGGCGCACGGGAGCGGCGGGCTGGCGCGGTGGTGGCGGTGGCGGGGGAGCCTCTGTTGGATCGGCGAAGGTATCTGGGGCATTGCCCGATGCCCGTAACTCGCTCAGCGATACGTGCCGCCCACCCCGCTGCGGGGCTTCTTTGCGGTCTGCACGCAGGGGGCGGGCCCGCGGATCGCGGGCCCGGGCTGTTGGCACCGCATCCTCATCCAATGGACGGGTTAGCACGCGGGTCTGGCGCGGCTCTGGGCGCGGCGGAAGCACTACCCGTGCGGGCACTTCGCTCACCTCCGGCGGGGGCGTATCCCAGACATCGTCAAGGCTGTCCAGTGGCTCCGCCGTGAAGGTGACATCTTCTTCTGAAGGCGGCGGAGGTGGCTCATCTACCGGACGTGGGCGCGTGCGCTCGACTTTGGGTGCGCCGCCTATAGCATCCAGCATACCGAAATCGAAGCTATCATCAAGCCCTTCCGGTTCTGGCGCAGTTGCTGCGATCTCTAGCCCAAGCCCTTCGATTTCAGCTGGTGATAAGCCAAGGTCTTCGAGTGAGAAGGGGCTAACTTCCGGCTCAGTGCGCCTAGATTCCGCCTCTGTTTCAGCATTGCGGGCCCGCGAGCGGAGCTTGTCGAGTTGCGTCGTAGAGAGTCCAAAGTCAGCTTCAGGCGCAGGGGCAGGCGGCTCTGGTTCTGGCTCCGGTGCAACAGGTGCTACCGGCTCACTTGCACTGGTATCGGTGACATCTTGGATGGCATCCAAGCCTGAGCCAGCATCCAAGCCAAGCATGGCAATCTCTTCCGGCGACAGCCCGAAGTCCGCCAGCGAGAGGGGGGCAATGATCGGTTCATCATCGCTGGTGCTTGCGGGCGGTGCGGCGACAGGTTCGGCCGGCGGCTCAGCCGGCGGCTCGACAGCGGCGGCGATCTCCTGCGCCAGATCAGCTTCGGAGAAGTCGGGGATATTCAGATCGAACGCGCCCAAATCGAAATCAAAGCTCTCCTCTGCAAGGGGGGTACTCACATCGGGCACCGCTAGCTCTGGCTCGGTCTCGGCAACTGCTAGCTCTTGTTCTGGCTCAGAAGCCTCGACGACGTACTCCTCATCCTCATACAGTTCTTCGTCGTCCATCGGGATGATTTCATCCCCATCACGGATTTCGATGCCTGCTTGATGCAACGCTCGCCCAATCTCTTCAATTCGCTCCGGCTCCACGAGCGGGTTCTCTACGGCATTAATAATATCTGTCAGGTCTACGAAGCCCTGCTGTTTGCCGAGATCCATCAGCACTTGCAGGGCATCTTCCGGTGAGTGGCTGGTGGATGCAGCAGAGCCGGAGAAATCTAACCCGGAAAGCTCGGCTTCAGTCAAGCCAAGCCGACCGTCATCATCATCATCAAAGCTCAAGCTAAAACTATCATCTAAGCCAATATCATCCAGCGAGAAAGGCTGGATCCCAACACCGGCAAGATCGGATAGGGTATCTGTACCGCGTGAGTCGAGCGAAACGGAATTGGTAGGACTGTCGAAGCTCTCATCATCGAGATTATCCAAGCCGAAATCAGCTGCCGAGAAGGGCTGAACCGACAGGGCCTGAAACGGATCTAGCGTTGGTTCCGGCTCTGGCGCGGTAGCGAACGGATCGTCCCCTGTGTTTGTGGTTTCGAGCATGGCAATCTCATCGGGCGACAAGCCAAGATCAGTCAGCGAGAAGGGCGTTAGCTCTGGCTCTGCATCTGTACTCGGTGCTGCCGCAGCGGGCGATAGTTCGGCTTCACTTCCCATGCCTTCCAGCATCGCAATCTCATCGGGTGACAAGCCGAGATCAGTCAGCGAGAAGGGCGTTAGCTCTGGCTCATCGGGTGCGCTGGGGGTGGTCGGCTCTGGTTCGGGGGCGAAGGTGTCGCCGGTTGCGCCTGTATTCATCGCTTCGAGCGCGGCAATCTCATCGGGCGACAAGCCGAGATCAGTCAGCGAGAAGGGGGTCAGCTCTGGCTCTGCATCTCCACTAGGTGTTGCCGCCGCGAGCGGAATTTCGGGTGGTAGTTCGGCTTCGCTTCCCATACCTTCGAGCATCGCAATCTCATCGGGCGACAAGCCGAGATCAGTCAGCGAGAAGGGGGTCAGGGTGGGTTCGGCGGGTTCGGCGGATGCGGTAGGTTCGGGTGTTGTTAGCTCGTCTGTATTTGCCAAGCCGACGGCGGCAGCTAGTCCACTCAGCCCAATAATGCCTGCTCGCATCCCGTGCTCATCGGCATCGCCCGATTCCTCAAGGCGTAGCGAAACATCATCGGTGGAGAAGAATTGAGCTGCTTCATCATCATCATCGAGCGAGACGGGGGCAAGCGGTTCTTCCTCAACGACAATTTCCTGCCGGCGCTGCTTGAGCTTATTGAAGATGGACTCGCCACTGCTCGGCGGAGCCTCATGCTCATCATCGTTATCACTGGCGAAGCTCGGTGCAGCGCGTGAGGAAGGGGTCTGCCAGCTATAGGCGGCATTGTCCGGTGGGGCATCTTCGTCTGACAATGTTGGCAGCGAGTCCATTGGTGTGAAGCTACTCTGCTCAGACATTGCTGGGAAGCTCATGCCGAATGCAGACAAGCCCATCTCGTCGGAGTCGTCATCAGTCAGCCCAGCCATATCTAGATCATCCATTGAGAAGGGTTGCAGTGAGATCGGCAGACTATCGTCATTGCCGCCCAAGAGAGGATCATCAAGATTAAGATCATCGAGCGAAAAGGGCTGCACTGGCTGCGCGGCGACTGAGGGTGTGGGTTTGCTTGGAGGGGCCGGAGGGGGGGCGGCTTGCTCAAAGCTGAACGGATCACCGCCCGCATCTGCATCCATATCAGCCCAACTGAAGGGCTGTACCGTACCTATCGGGTCATCCATGTGCAAATCTGCGCCTGCACTCTGCCCAGTTGCGCTTGGGATGTCATCCCCTACGTCAAGGCTCCAATCGAAGGGTTGCACATCCGTCAGTTCGCTGAGCGGCTCATCGAAGTTGGGGGCAATAGCGGTTGTGTCGGGTGCATCGGGTGTGCCAATCCCGCCCTGCATAAGAGCGATCTCATCAGGCGACAAGCCCAAATCGGCAAAGGAGAAGGGGGTCATATCCGGTTCATCTGCATCGGCAGGCATGGTCGGCGCGGCACTTGCATCCTCATCTGAGGGGGCTTGCATAAGGGCGATCTCATCGGGCGACAAGCCCAAGTCCGCAAAGGAGAAGGGGGTCATATCCGGTTCATCTGGATCAGCCGCTTCCATCTGCGGAATAGCTTGTTCGGGTGCATCGAAGCTGAATGGCTCCGGCGCGGCAGGGGGGACATCTTTAGCACTGCGCTCCTGAAGGCTGAAAGCGAAATCCAAGCCAGTGTCATCGGCTGTGCCTTGGGTAGTGAAGCTGCTACTATCGGCACCGAAATCGTCGAAGGAGAAGGGGGTAACTTCCAGTTCGGTGTCAGTGATGGGGGCGTACTCGCTTTCGTTGGGCATCAGCACATCCTGAAACTTCGACTCTGCTGCAAACAGGCGGGCAAGAATATCGGCTTCGTCGGGTTCTTCAGGAATATCCGGTACATCGGGTGCAATGGGCTGAAATAGGGCATCGGATAGGAAGCTCTCATCGTCAGCGGTGTAGTCCGGCAATACGGCACTGCTAGCCGCAACTTGGGCATAGGAGCGTTGCTCTTCCTCGATCCGGGCGGTTGCTTGCTGGGTTAGCCATAGCCCTTCATCCCATGCCGGTAGGCTATTTTCCGCTGGGGCAATGCTGGGCAGCGTTTCAAAGAGTGCTTGGGCAACAATCTGCTGCGGATCAAGTTCGAGGGCAGTACGCCAATTGGCCGTGCCGCGTGCCGCTTCAGCCGGATCGCCGGAAGCAAGGCGAATGTAGCCGAGCAACAGATTGGCTTTCAGCGCATCGGGGTGGCGAGCAAGGATCGTCTCGCTCTCGGCGGCGGCGGCATCCTCCTGCCCATCCCGCCACAGGGCTTCAGCCAAGCCGATCTGTGCGTCAAGCCGATCTGGGTGATCGGTAACCACGCCGCGAAACTCCTGCACGGCTTGCGTGAGCATATTGCCTTTGGCATACAGGCGGGCAAGCCCGGGTCGGCTCAGGCGTAATTGTGCGCCTTCCTTGCCCCACGCCTCGCTGTAGAGCCGCAGCAGTTGGTTGCGGAGTTCGGGCATATCGGGCTTGATTTCGAGGGCTTGCTCAAACTCACTCACCGCGCCGTCTATGCGGCCCATGCGTTCATAGGTCAGCCCTAGCCCAAAGTGCGCGGGGATATTTTCTGGATCGGCGGCAAGCACGCGCTGGAAGGCTTCTTGGGCCTGCGCGTATTGGCGGCTTGCGAAGTAGGCTTCACCAAGCATGCGCTCAGCTTCAAGGTTCTTGGGAAAGTACTTCAGAATGTGTTGGATGACAGCGATAGCCCGTTCGGTATCGTTGTTTTCCAGTAGGCGACGTGCCTGTTCTAGTGTAGCCTGAAGGGTCGTTGTAGCCATCATCGGCTCCTCTTTCTCATGCTCGGACACAGCTTGGGGCGACCTAGGGGGCAATCGTGCAGCATAGCATGACAGGCACAGCCTGCATGGGTGGACTGAGTAAGGTTATGGTGTATCGAGTTGTTGTAAGCAACCCAAACGTCTGCGTACAATTCAACGCCTCTAGTGTCGCCGATCCACAAGTACATCAGGCGATACGAATGCGATAGATCTCAGTCAATACTTTAACACAAAAGCAGACCACTTGCAACATGAAGGTAACTAGAGACACAAAAGAGACACTCTACCGCCGGTAGAGTGTCTAGCAATAGTGACCCGTTGGTCGGGGCGACTGGATTTGAACCAGCGACCTCCTGAACCCCATTCAGGTGCGCTACCAGTCTGCGCTACGCCCCGTGTGGGTAGGGCTAATCAAACAATCCGCACTATTATACCGTGTTGGCATGCGTGTGTCAACTGACACGCTGGTGGCGAGCGGATTCTGGGTTGCCGTAAAGATGTGGTATAGTATCGGCGATGAAACACGATGCTCTGAATTACCGCTATTGGATTGTGCTTGGGGTAGTGGCGGCGGCAGTGTTGGTGCTGCTTCCCGCCCGTCCAGCACCGGCGTGGCTCCACCCGGATCGCTTGCCTGTGCCCATGCAGGAAGCCACCCCAACAGCAACCTTTACGCCACCGACACGTATGCCCACCTCGACGAGTGTGCCTACGCCGCTCCCATCACCGACCCCGCCCCTGCCTGCGGGCGCGGCTGATCCATCGCTGCCGCCCGGCAACAATGCCTACGTTGTGCCGCAGATCGGCCCGCCCGGCACAGAGTTCCGCTTTGAAGCGGCGGGCTTCGCGCCCCGCGAGACGGTTGCCGTGTGGCTGGAGGGGCCGGATGGCAAAACGCTCGATGTTGTGGATACGCCCGGCTCGCAAGTGTTGGCAGATCGGAACGGCTCGATTGCGCGTGAGCGGCTACGGGTGGTGACGACACCTGATTTCGCGGATGGGATCTGGACGTTTAATGCACTGGGCCTAACGTCTCAGCAGCAGTCATTTGTGTATTTCCGCGTTAGCCGTGATGCGGTGCAGGTGGATACGCAAGCCACGCCTCGCGCTATTCCGCCGGCGGGCAACGGCAGCCGTTTAGGGGCGATGTTGCACGATACCTTGCCGACGCAGGGCGATGCGTTTATCCTGCCGATTGTAGCTCCGGCGGGGACAACCTTTACGTTTACGGTTGAGGGCTTTACGCCCGGCGAGGATGTGGGCAGTTGGGTTGTCCATCCCGATGGAACTATCACGAATGTAGACCCGTTGCTGATCGTGATGGATCGGGCGGGGCGGATTGCGGTGACGATCCGCACCGACGGCTTTGGCAATGGGGCGCACGCCGCAAATGCCAAAGGTCTGCTGAGTGAGACGACTGCCGCCGCCGCCTTCTTTATCACCAACGACTACCTCGCGGGGCCCGGCACGCCGCGCCCGCCGCAATCGAATGGGGTGGTAACGCCCGAAGAGGGCGGGGTGGGGACGATCTTCTTGATGCGTGGCGAAGGCTTTCTGCCCAACGAGCAACTTGAACTGTGGACAACTGAGCCGGATGGGGTGTATACGCTCTTCCGCGAATATGCCCGCGCCGATGAGCAGGGCCGCATTGGCGTTGATCCCGCACTGAATATCCAGACGACAGCCGAGTATCTGCCGGGCGTGTATGGTGTGCATTTTCGCGGGGTGACAAGTAATGCCCGCGCAGATCTCTACTGCACGCTGACGTTTGTGGGTGGGGGCTATAGCTCTGATGCACATGCTGTGCCATCCGTGCGAGGCGGGCAGTTCCGAACGCAGGTGGCGGGGTGGTTGTCGCGCTAGAGGTGAATGCTGCGCCCCCGGTAGGAATCGAACCTACGCACGCGGTTTAGGAAACCACCGCTCTATCCACTGAGCTACGGGGGCATCTGCCAGTATTATAGCATAGGGCGCAGGGCGATTCGGAGGTGCGCGGTGGCGGGTGGCAGGGCGGGGAGCGTGCCGGGCCAGCGACACGGCTTTGCATACGTGGCCACAGCCCCTCGCCACC
>JAAUTZ010000158.1 GCA_012031225.1 Chloroflexaceae bacterium | reverse complement strand
CCTGATCTCGCCACGCTGCCTGCGGCGCAATGGTGGCAAGCATCATCGTCGCTTCGAGGTAGGCACGGCGCAACACATGCACGCGCAATGCAGCGGCGCGTTGTGCGATTTGCTCCATTTCGGCAGCGACAAATTCCGCCTGTAGGTTTGCATAGGGCAAATGCTTCAGGAGTAAGCGGAGCCGGTTACGTTCGATCAACACCGCATGGGCGTAATCGCCCGCCGCACTGACTGCGCCCTCGTGATGGGTCAGGGTGGAGGTGGGCACATACCGTAGCTGCCACCCAGCCTGTACCGCCCGCAGGCACAGGTCAACATCTTCGTAGTAGGCAGGGTGAAAGCCCTCATCGAAGAAGCCAATCTGTGCAAGCATCGTGACTCGCAACGCAAGCGACAAGCCGGAAAGATAATCGGGGGCGGTGGGCTGATCGTATTGCCCGTGATCATATTCGGCATGGCCCAGATTGCGCCCATAGCCCAGCGGGAGCAGCAATTCCCCCCCTGCATGTTGGATGCGCCCATCGGGGAAATAGGCTTTGCTGCCTGCCACACCGATAGCCGGATCAGCCTCAAATGCTGTCAGCAGCGCGGCAAGCCAACCGGCATGGACTTCGGTATCTTGATTCAGCAGTACCACCACATCTGGCGCATTCTGTTCCAGTGCGATCCGAATACCAGCATTCGCGGCTCCCGCAAATCCTAGCGCATGCTCAAACACACACGTCTGCACCGCTGCAAAGTCGGTGGCAAGGATTGTGGCACTCGCATCAGTTGAACCATTTTCGATGGCGAGGACGTGGAGCGTGTGCTGCGGTTCCACCGTTTGGCTAAGGACGGCATTCAGGCAGGGGGCGAGATAATCTGCTCCGTTGTGGACTGGAATAATGATTGTGACATTCATGTGCTAGTCTCAGGGGCGACAGTCGGCAGGGCGGTGGCAGCAAGCTGAGGGTACTTAGTTGGGCAGTTAGAGCCGTGCCCATCTCATCGAGATCGTAGATGTGTTGCACCATGTATTCCAGCAACACCCGGTTGCGCTCAATCCGCTGCTCATCAGCCTCGATCCGTTGCCGCAAGTAATCGGCAAATTCCTGCGTGGCAAGGATCAGCTTTTGATGTTCAGCGAGGTTATCCGCAAGCTGGATGTAGATCTGCTGGAGGGTTTCCCGATCCTGCTGAATGGCAAGTTGCGCGTGTTCTAGGAGCAGTTCATTCCGCTCAAAGCGGCGCATTTCCGCTTCCGACTGGAGTTGATGCTGTTGGGCAAGCGCATCACTGCGCTGATCAATACTCGCCGCGAGGCTGTGCATGGCTTGCACCACTGCCGCATTGAACTGATTCTGCTGCGCGACAATCGGCTGCACATACCAGCGCGTTAACGCATTCGTTTGCTCTTTAAGCTGGCCCACCAACGGCAGCCCTGAGCTGAGCGGTTGGGGTGTAATCCGCCACAGTTCATCAAGGCGGCGGAGCAGTTCATCACGGGTTGGATCTGGCATATTCCTACCGAGCTATACGACTGAAAGCGTTGTGATTATAGCACACAACACTACCCCACGTTGCACCAGTTTCGGGGCGTTGCGGCTCGTTTCGCAGGGCATCAGCCGGGGCGGCGCGATGCTGGGGCGGTTGTGGTATAATCGTGCGGGGTAAGGGCTAGTGCCCCGATGAACCGTAGCATCTCTATCATACACGCTGCGGATGTTCAGCTAGCTAGAGAGAGGATTACTCATCGTATGCAGCAACTCCACAATCATCGTCTTTATCAGCGCACCATCATCACGATCATCTGCATTGCTGTGCTTGTCGGCAGCAGCGTTGCCATACTTACCGCAGTTCCCCCAATAACGGCACAGGCACAGGCTCCTACCCCGACACCCAAGCCCGGCTTCCCGCTTCCATTGCTTGGCAATATCGTTCGGGGTTCTTCCGTTGCCCTCGGTGATCTGAATGGCGATGGCATCGCCGATATTGTGGTCGGGAGCACGGATGGTAGAGTGCATGCGTACACCGGCACGGGGCAGCCGATCTGGTCAGTCCAGCCGAGTACCACACCGATTGAGAGCAAAGCTGCAATTGGTGATCTGGATGGGAACGGTACGAATGAAGTGGTTGTAACTGCGGGCAGTACCTTTGCGCCCACACTACCCGGCGCACTCTTTATCTTTGAGCATACCGGCGCACTGCGCTGCAAATTTACGCCATTTAGCTTTAACAACAACGACATCCCTTCTGGGATTTACTCCTCGCCCGCGCTCGTTGATCTTGACGGCGATGGGCAGCTACAGATTGTTTTTGGCGGCTATGATGCCCACGTCCACTTTCTCAACAATGACTGTACCCCCCGCTTGAGTTTCTTTGTGCGCGATACCGTTTGGTCATCGCCAGCGATTGCAGATTTGGATGGTGATGGCTCACCCGAAATTATTATTGGCATTGACACCCACCTTGAGCCAGCGTTTGGCACAACGAACGGCGGGCGCATTCTTGTGTATCGTGCAGACGGCACGATCATGCCCGGCTTTCCCGTCCAGATTGATGAGGTAATCTACTCCTCTCCCGGCGATTGGTGATATTGATGGCGACGGCGATCTTGAGATTGTGGTCGGCTCAGGAACATGCTGGTCGAATCCCGCATGTGTCCCGCCCGGCTACGAACTGAATCCGAATGCTGGGCGAAAGCTCAACGCATGGCATCACACTGGGCAGCCTGTCGCGGGCTGGCCCATTCCCGTTACGGCAAATGCTTTCGCTTCCCCCGCACTCGGTCAGCTCGATGATGACCCCGCGCTGGAAGTCGTCGTCAACCTTGAAGATGGCTGGATCCACGCCTTGAAGGGCAATGGCACTCCCGTTCCCGGCTGGCCCGTCAAGCCATTCACCCCTGCCGCGCCTGATGGAGTCTCGACTGTCAGCTTTCCTACACCAGCATCGCCGCTTATTGCCGACTTGACCGGCGACGGGCTGAATGAAGTCGTGCTCCCTTCCAACTTCGAGATTGTAGTCTGGGATCGTAACGGGCAACAACTCACCCGCACCACTTTCCCACCGCCCCCTGAAAAGTGGGTATTGGAAACGTTCTTCACCCTCAACAGTGCGCCTGCGATTGGAGATGTTGATGGCGATGGCTTCCTTGATCTGATTGCGGCAAGTGGCATGAACGGGAACACGGGCGGTCTCTTTGCGTGGAGCCTTGCCGCACCAGCAGCAACCAAGCAGGATTGGCCTGAATTCCGCCGCAACCGCCTGAATGAAGCCCGCCTGCTGACCCCTCGCCTGACAGCCTCCACCCAACAGATTAGCGCACTGGTCGAACTCGGCAGCCAACAGTCTACGTCCCTCTCCCTCACCGATGCTGCGGGGGGGAGCCTGACGTGGCAAGCGCAGAGCGATCAGGCGTGGCTGCAACTCACCCCTCCCAATGGCACAACACCAGCGACCTTGCAGATCACCTTCCAAGCCGCAGAGCTTGATGCGGGAGCCTATCAAGGCACGATTCAGATCACCAGCGATGGTTCCCCGCTAACGATAAATGTCCAAATGCAGGTAGGCAGCTTGAACCGGATCTATCTGCCGCTGATAGTACGTTAGCCACCGCAAGGTGCGCTGAAGGATACAACGATGACTCTTGTTTGGGTATCAACAGCTTCACACGATGTGCGTGATGTGATCGAGCATGCGGCCCATGTGTTAGCAACCGCCCAAGACCCACACACTGCGCCTGTAGCCGATCTTGATCCGCTTATGGAGCTTGACCCATATCTGGCTGAGCAAGTGCAGGTGATGCACCGTGAATGGTCAGTCAATCCGTGGAGCATCACCCCACCTAGCTCATCCGTAACGGGGCAGCTGTTTGGCACAGGGCAGCGCATCATCCGCAAGCTGACGTGGTGGTACAGCCTCCCGCAGTGGCAGCAGATCAGCACGTTTCATGGCGCAACAGTCCGTACCACAGATACACTCCTCGCCCATCTGCTCGCAATCAAGGCCCAGATCAACCAGAACGCAACCACGCATGCTGAGCAACGGCTGCACGACCTAGAACAGCAAATGCGAGCCGCCCAACAGCGGCTAGACGCTGTGGAGCAGCAGAACCGCACAACATTGTGAGCATCCATCGCTGCCAGCCATGTATGTGCCGATCCACCAAATTATGCACCATACCAGTGAATGAGTAACGGGTAACGCATGCGTACTATCCTCTTACCATATCTGCGCTGCCCGCTTGATGGCGGCCCACTTGAACTACAGGCCGCGCCGCCGAGCTGGATCGTGGCTGGGTCGAAACCGGCACGCTCGTCAATCCGCGCACGGGGCGCAACCTACCCGATCCGGGCTGGCATGGCTTACCTGTACGTGGATGATGAACGCTGGCAGCCGCTGGCCCGCGAAGCAGCCGGATGGGTGCAATATCACCAAGATCACCAAATGTACGATCAGGCGGGCAGCGACATAGACTTTCAAACGCCCTACTTCCCGCACGATCCGTGGATCACCGTGGCCCGCAACTTCGACATTGCGCGTGAGATCATCCAGCCCCAGCCGGGCATGTGGGTGCTCG
>JAAUTZ010000157.1 GCA_012031225.1 Chloroflexaceae bacterium | reverse complement strand
GGCAATGACCGGCGGCGGCGTTGCCGTGAACGCAAGATTGTCCCGATGGAACACCGTGCCCGCCGTTGCCCTGATACGCCAATTGCCGCGCAGCAACCGCTCGCGCTCAACGGTTGGCAGTGCCAGTAGATTGCTCAGATAGCCATGATCCTTTGCGAGCAGCGCAGGGTTATCATAGACATCAGCTGAGACAAACGAAAAAGACCGCGCTGGCAACCCCGCGTCATCAAGCGCATCAGGCTCAACCCATCGAATAGTGTCGCCATCACGGACGAAATGCCGCAACGCTCCAGAACGCTCAGGAATGGCATAGCCCTGCTCATCAAGCCACCACGCCAGCATAGACGCGGCAAAGTGATCGGCATCAGGGTTCATGGTCGCACGGACGTAGGGCTTGATGCCACATGCGGAACGGTTGCGCGAAAGCATGTACCAAAACTGATACTCAGTAAAGTGCGTCAACTCATCAAAGCCGAGCATCGCAATCTGTGACCCTTGCCACTTCAACACGTCCTGATCTGACCCCACGTAGCCGAGCTTGATCGTTGCCCCGCTCGGAAACCGCCATGTCAGATTGGATTTGCGTAGCACGCCGCCCAAATCAGGGTAGATTGCTACCGTTTCGGCAAGCAGACCGCCGGGGTTCACCAACTGTGGAAAGCTAGATCGAAACAGAACGGCTGTGAAGTCACGGATATGCACGTAGCGGAGCGGATCAAGGATCAACGCAAAGCTCTTGCCGCCGCCCGCCGCGCCGCCGTACCACGCAATGTCGGCACGGCTTTGTAAAAACAGGCGTTGCTTGGGCTGTGGCTCAATGCGCTTTGTTTGTGATGTTTGGGGTATCATTACTATTGCCAAAAAACACTACGTGTGGTAGACTGGATGCGAAAGGAGATCAAAATGCTCATGAACGATAACGATTTGGCATTGCGCCGCCGCAAGTACTCGGCTCGGACAATCTACAGCCTCACTGATCCAGAAGTTCAGTTGGCTGCGCAGATTTTGATCCGCAACGGCGTATCGCTCGCGGCGGTATTGCGACGTGCGTACATTGAGGCTGTGGAGGAGGTGCAGCGTGGGCAAGCGGTGGAGGAGGTGCAGCGTGGGCAAGCGGCATAAATCATACGTGTTCCGCATTCCTGAGAGCGCATACCAGCCCAACGATCCAGAGGTACGGGCGGCGTTTAATCGGCGTGCGCGTGCGCTCATTCTTGGTCTTGCTCGGCAATTTCAGGAAGAAGCCGGCCATTGTCAGGAAGGATCACTACCGCACGAGGAGCCTCTTGAGCCGTGCGCTGGAGCATGCCCGCGTCATCCACGAGGCGCAAGCGAAGAGCCTTTGCCTGCATAGCGGCGGCAAAATATCGGGTGTCGTCTGTGGACTTCCACAGGGCATAGGCTTCTTGCTCCATTTTGGCGAGCGTGAACAACTCGTTTTCAAGGAAGTCTTGATAAACAAGACTAGCCTGAAACGTTTCGCGCTTGACATCACGGAGCCAATTTGAGATAGTTTTTTGAGAGGCACCGACCCGCTTGGCAATCTCAGTCTGTGAGATGCCAGACAAGTGCCACTCAACAATGCGTTCACGTTCTTGGTAACTCAGATCGGCAATGCGTCCCATAGCTCTATTGTAGCACAGGCGGCGCGCTTTTGCCCCGTAGTGCCTATTGGCATTACGAATGAAGCGAGGCGTTAAAATGATCGAAACAGCCCTAGCCGTGCATCGTCTGCTTAAGGCGAACGTGTTGCCCAACCCCCGCAATGGCAAAACCCCGCGTGGCGATTGGCAACAGTGGGTCACGCAGTCGCAAAGCGAAGCCGATGTGCAGGCGATGTCTTGGCGACAAGATGACAAGATCGGCATCATGGCAGGCGGCCCGCTAGGGTTAGTCTGCATTGACATTGACGCACGCAAGGGTACCCCTGTGCCCGAAGCGGTGTTGTACAATGTGCTAGACCTTATTGGATTGTCGCACGATTACGAGTGGGCATATCGCTCACAGAGCGGCAACGGCTGGCACATCTGGTTGCGCTGCCAAAACGCGCCAAAGGGCAAGGCGTATACGCCGTATGCCGCCCCCGTCGATGCGCAATTCAATGGCATCGAATTGCGTTTTGGACAGGGCTGCCAAACCATTCTACCGCCTGCCATAGCCGCAGCGTTGCCCGAATGCTTGCCAGAGCCGCGCAGCTTTGATTTGATCCAGATGATTGCCGAACTTTTTTGCCCACCACCACCCCGCATTGACAAGCGCAAGGCTACGCGCTACGCGGTTGATCCGAATGACCGCTACTGCGATCAGGCGGCAATCAATATCATTGCGAGGATGAGCGCGGCGGGCGAAGGCGGGCGAAACCACGCGCTGTACAAGCTCGCACAGCAGCTTAGCACATTTGACGCGGCGGGGCGGCTGTTGGCGGGGGCGTGGAGCGATCTGGAAAGCGCGGCGCGGGGCGCGGGGTTGAACGAGCGAGAGATAGAGCGCACCATCGCAAGCGCACGCAAAGTAGTGTGGGCACAACCGCCAACACAGACGGCTTGTCAGAGCCACCGCGCACCACACAGCCCCCCCTTGCCCGCGTTGCCCCCCGCCGCCCGCGCCGCGCACACCGCCCGACACAGGCGTACTTCGTCACAGCATTGATATGCTGTTTGCCAAAGAGGAGCATGTCACTGCGTTTCCCGTGCATTTGTTCCCGTCGCCCATCCGTGATCTCATTGAGGCGATGGTCACGGCTATACCTGCTGATCCAGCACTGGCCGGCACAGCCGCGATAGGCGTACTCAGTACGGTACTGCAACAGCAATGCCACGTCAATGTTACGGACGGCTGGGACGAGGGTCTGAACACCTACACCCTTGCCCTTGCCCGTACCGGCGCGGGCAAAAGTCCCGTACTGAACGCCTTTCGCGCCCCCCTTGATATGCTTCAGCGACAAGAGCAGAAGCATTGGAAAGAGCAACTAAAGGCACTCAAACTGAAAGCCCGCCGCGCAAGCAGCGACGAAAAGGACGAGATCAAGCTCGAAATCGAAGAAGCCGAAAAGAAGGGCGAGCCAGAGCTTTACAGTAACGATGTGACCAACGAAGAGGTTGTCCGGATGCTTTGGCAAAACGAGGGACGCGGTGCGATCATTGACAGCGAAGGCGGGCAATTTGGCATCTTGGGGGGTGTGTACTCAGGGGGCCGCGTGGGCAAGATTGACGTATGGCTTTCCGCTTTTGCCCAAGAGGCGATCAGTGTGAGGCGCGGGCGCGGGCGGTGGGCAGTAGAGCAACCGCATCTCACCATCTGCATTATGGCGCAGCCGCGCTCGTTTGCAGAGATCCCTAACAAGCGGATACTCCTTGATCGGGGGTTGTTTGCGCGTTTTCTCTTTGCGAGCGTGCCAGACATGCGGCGCAAGCGCACCGCCCGCCGCCGCGAGGTGCGGGCTGGCATTCGCAATGCGTACACGAGCTTTATTTTGCGTTTGGCAGAAATGGTTGCCGATGGCGGTGTTGCCATTCCGATGCTTCCGGAAGCGATTGACGTGCTAGACCAATTCACTGAGTACATGGAAGGCTTTTTGCGAACATTTGATGATCCAGATGAAGCCGACCTGTACTACAACAAAGCGGATCGGCATCTCATTCGGCTCGCAGGCTTACTGCACGCGGCGCGGATGTGCGAGCAAGGCGCGGCAATCCGTACGCCAATGACCGCCGCCACAATGCGTGATGCGTGGGCACTCTACACGTACTTTCAGCATGCGGCGCGGCAAGTGCTAGCAATCACCGCCGCTAGCGCAGAGCAACTCGGTGATGCCCGCAAGGTGCTTGTCACCCTGTGTAAGCGGTGGGAGCAATGGCAGCGCAACCCCGATGGCACGGTAAGGATCTCGCAAGGGGTAGTGTCGCAATGGACTAATCTCTCACGGCAACGCGCCATTGCCGCGCTCGAATACCTTGACGGTGCGGACATCATGGCTCAACAAGAAGGACAACGCCGTGATGCCCGCGTCTACGCTGTGCCCGCCGAACTTCCTGAGTTTGTGCCAATGCCTGAGCCGCCTAGCCCGTCGCCCCCACCGTCGGACATTGTGCCTGAGCCTGAGCCGCCTAGCCCGCCGCCGCCATCGCTAGCAGACAGTGCAACTTTGCATGAGCGCGAGTATCACGAAGCGATAGCCGCAAACAATGTGGGCTTGGCGACCGCAATCGCACTAGAGACCCTGAACGGCACCGCCGCCGCGTTTGAAACCGCAATTGTTACGCGAGACACCGCCAAAGCAATGGAGTGCCTTGTGCAATGCCCTGCGTGGGCACGGGGGCACCTTGAAACCTATATCGAATGGAGACTACACCGTGAATAAGCCAATTACCCTCTACCGGACAGTGCCCGATCCGCTAGCGCAATGTACAAAGCAGCCCGCAGGGGGGACACGGTGCGAGCATTGGCGTACCGCGCAATGTTGCCTGAAGCGACGCGCCCCCCTATGTCAGACATTGTGGCATTGGCTTGCCGCGTATTGCCACTTGACATTTGCGACAAAATAGGGTAAGATAGAGTAAGATATTGCAATTGGCAATC
>JAAUTZ010000156.1 GCA_012031225.1 Chloroflexaceae bacterium | reverse complement strand
GCCCCGCCGTCCGTCCTGTCGTCCGTCCCGCCCACGCCCCCCGCCGACTACCCGATGGACGTGCTCGACCTCGCCCTGCTGCTGGTCAGCGTCTGCCTGTGGACACCCCTTGTAATCCCTGTGTGCGTGCATTACATCGTGCGCCGCAACCCCGCCGTACTCCGCGCCGTGTGCCACTCGGCGGGCGTAGATGTGCAGCTACTCGCCACGCGCCCCATCGCCCGCGAGCTGCTGCCCGCCCTCGAACGCCTCGCGCCCAACACCTCCGATACGCCCGTTTTGCTGAACACCGCCCCACCCGCACCCACAACACTACCCGCACCCGCCGCGCCTGCCGCGCCGGTGTTGCCCTTCCGCGAGTGGCGAGCGATTGCCCTACGCGCCCCCAACCTGATCGTCGTTGGCGATCCCGGCGCAGGCAAGACCACCTTCGTGCGGGCGTTGCTCTCCGGCTTCGCGCAGCAGGGCGCAGTCGTGGTGATTGACCCGCACGCAACGGCGAATGATTGGGGCATTCCGGCGGTAGGGGCGGGCGGCGATTACGCGGCGGTCGAGGCGTGCCTGTGCGCGTTCGTGCATGAACTGAAGCATCGCTACCGCACCCTCACCCCCACCAACCGCCCGCAGCCGCTCACCATCGCCATAGACGAAGTGCCCGCCATCGTGCTGCACCGCAAGGCGGCGTGGCGCAGTGTCTATCCGTCGTTGGTGTTCGAGGGGCGCAAGGTCGGCATCCGCACCATCGTCATCGCGCAATCGGAGCAGGTCACACCGCTGGGCTTGGACGGGCTAGGCGACGTGCGTGCGTCGCTGTGCTGGGTGTATCTGGGCGCATTCGCCGCGAAGCGCATGCCCGCCGCCGCGAGCCTGCCCCACCCCGCCGTGATCGAATGGATTGGCGACCCCCAGCTGATTGACGTGTCGCCCTTGCCCGCCTACGCCAAGCTGCCCATCGCGCCCGCTGCGCTGTGGCTCCCCAGCGATCAGGCAGACCACGAAGAACACGAAGGGCACGAAGAACACGAAGAAAAAAGAGGGGTGCAGGGTGTCACGATTATTGCTGACCCACCCGCGCCGGAGCCGGCCAGCCCCGTCGAGCTGCTCAGCCCCAAGCAGCAGGAGCGCGCCCGCCAACTGCTGCAACAGGGCATCTCGGTCAACACCATCGTCGAGCTAATCGGCGGCAACCGCACGCGCATCTGGGCTGCCGTCAAGCAGCTCAAGCACGGGCTGGAGGGCGAGGGGTAAGCTACTCCGCGCTCGCCGCATCCGGCGCACTGGCGGGCGGGTTCGCCGCGAGCCACGCCGTCAGGTCGGCGAAGGTGGTGAAGTCGAGCAGGCTCTCGGCTAATTCCAGCATCTGCTCGCTATCGAGGGCGCGGATTTGCACCGTCACATCCTCCGGCAACACCCCGAATTTGCGCGTCAGGAGGCGTAGGGTCACCGACCCCTGCCCCTGCTGCAAGCCTTGCTGCAAGCCCTGCTCCAGCCCGTAACGTTCAAAACTGTTCATGATGTCCACTGCTTGTGCTCCTAACTCCGTTGCTACTGTTGCCCGAAACGCCGCGTACTCCGCTCGCGGTAGCTTCAGAAACCGCTCGGCCACGTCAAACAACCGCCGTAACTCGTCGCCCGTGTAGCCCAACCGCAACACATCGCGGAACAGGGCCAGCTTCGCCGCCTTGCGCCGCACCAGATCGTGGCGCGTGTCCAACGTCGCCAGATGGGCCCGCACCAGCACTGCTATCGGGTTCTGGCTCTGGCGCACCTCCTCCTCGCGCTCGCGGAAGTCCACGAGCTTGACCATCGGGTAGATCAGTTCCAGCCGCAGCCCCAGCACGTCGTCCACGTAGCGATCCGGTCGCCAGTGCAGATTGTCATCGCCCAGCACCGCCAGCGACAGCACCGACCGCGCAGAGGTGATCCGCAGGTGGAAGTGGTACATCGCCAGCCGGTAGGGAAACGCTTCCTCTGGTTGGCTCTGGATTTCGATGTGGATCAGCAGCCAGCGTTCGGTGCCATCGCGCAGCCACACCTTGACGAGCCAATCCACGCGGCGCGGGCCGGTGCTGCTCGTAGCGGTCAGGCGGGCCAGTTCGGTGGGCAGTGGCTCCGGCGGACGGCTCCAATCAATGGCGGTGGCGACGGTGGGGAACAGGAAGGTCAGGAAGTCGCGGAAATAGTGTTCGAGCATGAGCTTCCACGGCTCATCGAAGCTATCAGGCGGGGTTGGCATGGGCTGCGCGTGCGACATGGGTTGCTCCTTTCGGCATCGGCTCGCTAGCACAAGTATACGGGATGATCGGGGCGGCTGTCAAGCGGGCAGGGTCAGGGGTCAGGTGCTAGGGGTCAGGTGTTAGGTGGCAGGGCAGGAACGCGCCCGCCAACTCCTGCAACAGGGCATCTCGGTCAACACTATCGTCGAGCTGATCGGCGGCAACCGCACGCGCATCTGGTCCGCCGTCAAGCATTGCTGCCTGCTGCGCTTTGTTGCCCTGCCAAATACACCCAATACCGTTGATCATCGTACCCCACTCGTATTTATATGCGGTTCCAATGGGTGGGGCTACAGAGCGGGTTGACAGAACTCCCAAGCGGTAGCCATCCAGCGAGATGGACGTAGGCCGTAATGCGGCGCAGCAACGCAGGCTGTTCAACTGGCACAGCAATCCAATTGATAAGGAGATGTGTGTTGATTGGAACCGACTGCCGCCCTAGCAGCAATCGCAGCATAAAGACGTGATAGCCCATCTGCTGCAAGGTGGTTCGCAATGCGGCTGGGGTCGTATCGAATTCTTTGAGCAGGCGGGGAAACACTTCGAGGAAAATCGTGGGGCGGTGACGCGCTATCAGGTGCTGTGCCCCCTGCAAAATGAGCGGCTCCGCACCTTCGGCATCAATATGCATAAAGCGTGGGGCGGGTAGCGATCTGCTTAGTTGATCGAGCGTAACACACGGTACCGCAAAGGTTTCGGACTGCTCGTGTGGATCTCGGCTGATTTTCCCCGTACCAGTATTGTGTGGGCTAGAGGGTTTCTGAAACTGCACGGTGCGTGCAGCTTCGGCAACCGCATAGGGCAAGACGGAAATGTGCTGCTGCTGGTTACGATCACGGTTCCTGATAATGACTTCGCGCAGTTCGGGCACAGGCTCAAACGCAATCACCTGCCCACTGCGCCCAACAATATCAGCAAAGCTCAGCGTCTCGACCCCCAGATGGTCACCAATCTCGATGATGCAATCACCCGGACGGCACACGGCTTGCGCGACCGCAAGGCTGCGCCATTCACTGTACCCTTGCACACACAAAGCATAGGCTTGAAATTCACTCGTGTGATACGCAAATAGTGAACCAGTTACGGATGGCTCGCAGAAGCTGTAGTTGTCGTGGGCTGCTTGGTCAAAGGGATAGGTGCGGTAGCGCAGTCCATCCATGAGACGGGGTGGGACGCGCCGACAGAGATATTGCGCCCGGGCCAATGCAGCTGGTTTTACTTGTGTTGGGGACTTATTGTTGTATCTCAAGATCGTTCTCCATCTTTTCCGCGTGACATTGGAGCCGGTGCTGTCACAGCTTCCGCCCCTTGCTACGGCTAGCTCGACGGGGAGAGCAGATCGTCTAACGCCTCTGGCAACGTCAGGAACCAGCTCACCAAGCTCAGCAAGCGGCGCACCCGCTGCGCCAGCGGTTCATGCCCCCGCGTCCGGCGTGCGGCTGGCTCGTTCCCGACGCGGGCGAACGGAGTGCCCACAGGATCGTGACCATGCAATTGATAACGTACCACGGTGACGGGTCGCACTAATTACTACGCTAGCGACCGCTGCTCACGTCTCTGTAGCCTTAGCATACCACACGGTGCAAGCGGGGGGCAGGTGGTAGGTGTCGGGTGTGAGGTGTCAGGTGGTAGGTGCTAGGTTTCAGGCAGCCCGCCCCCCGCCCTGCCCTGTACCACCTGTACCCGCCGTGTGCGCTGCCTGTGTGGGGGGTGTATTCCTGATGGGTATAGGCAATACACCGCTGATACCAGTAACCGGCTCGCCTGTGCTACAATAGCTCTAGACGATCTCCCCAATGTCGCCGTGCAGATGACACACGGATGACCACTCGTGCGTGAGGAGGGTGCTATGATTGAGAACCACGCAGATCTGCGCGACTTCTTGCGGCGGATCCGCATGGAAGACCTTGCGGTAGGGATTATGCAGGGGCAGATTGCCCTCATGCTGCACCAGCTTGAGCACACGCTCGGCCCGCTCGCGGATGAGCACGTCACACAGGTGCGCGGCTTGCCGAGCGAGCAGCTGCTGTCCCTTGCCACGGACCTGCTCAGCTTCACCAGCGTGGATGACCTAACCGCGTGGCTGGCCGCCGCCGACCGATACCGCGCCGTCTCCGCCAACCGCGCCGCGCCGCCCAAGCCCCGGCGCGCCACGAAGGTGTTTACGCGGATGACTGAGGTCGCGCAGGCGGAACTCGTGCTGCGGATGCTTGAGCGGCGCATCGGGCGGGTATCAGCCGCTGCGCTCATTCAGCTCCACCTGATGCATAGCGAGCAATTATGCGCGCTCGGTGCGGCCCTATTCGGCT
>JAAUTZ010000062.1 GCA_012031225.1 Chloroflexaceae bacterium | reverse complement strand
TGACCGAAGCCGTCGCTGAGACCGTCGCCGATGCGACCGAGCAGGCCACTGAGACCGTCGCCGATGCGACCGAGCAGGCGAGTGCGGCGGTTGCCGATGCGACCGAAGCCGCGCCAGCAACGGAACCAGTTGCGGGGGCGAGCTTCACCCCCGTTGAAGAAGAGACGGATCGCCCACGTCGCCTCAAAGACCTCACGGTGGGTATGGAGCTAGCGGGCAAAATCACCTCGATTGCGCTGTATGGCGTATTCGTGGATGTTGGCGTGGGACGTGATGGCTTGCTGCACATCTCCGAGATGAGCGAGGGGCGCGTTGCGTCGCCGTCTGAGCTGGTGCAGATCGGGCAAGCCGTGCAGGTACGGGTCAAGAGCATTGATCTGGAAGCACGCCGCATTAGCCTGACGATGCGCACCGAACGAGCACCCGAAGAACGCCGGCGCGGGAAGCCGCGTGCAGAGGTCAACCGCGAAGCCCTAGCGGAACTGAAGGTTGGCGATACTATCGAGGGCACGATTACGGGACTGTCCGGCTTCGGGGCATTCGTGGATATTGGCGTGGGCAAGGACGGCTTAGTCCATGTCTCGGAGCTATCCGAGTCACGGGTGGAGAAGCCCGAAGATGTAGTGCAGGTGGGGCAGAAATATCTGTTCAAGTTGCTCGAAATTGATCCCGATGGCTCACGCATCAGCCTAAGTCTCCGCAAGGCGCAGCGGGCCCAGAAGATGCGCGAACTGGAGCCGGGCCAGACCTTTGATGGCGTGGTGAGTGGGGTTGCCCCGTTCGGTGCATTCATAGATATTGGCGTAGGCCGCGACGGATTAGTGCATATCTCGCAGATTGCGGAAGAGCGCGTCAACAAAGTTGAGGATAAGCTCAAGGTGGGCGATAAGGTTTCGGTGCGGGTGCTGGAGGTAGACCCGCAGAGTAAGCGCATCAGCCTGACGATGCGCCCCGAACGCACGCCGGAAGAGCTAGCCGAGATCGAGAGCCGCCTGAACCCACCGAGTGATCCGGCTCCCGCACCCAATCGTTTCACCCTGTCGCAGGAGCAGCGCGAAGAAGCCCGCCAGCGCGAACAGCAGAGCCGCCGCCGCACCCAGCAGCGCAACCAGCGGACTGGTGATACGCCCCCTGCTCCGAATCAGACCGATGTCGTCTATGCTACGCCGGATGATCCAGAGGAGAACTTCGAGGGCAATGCCACACTTGATGATCTGCTCAGCAAATTCGGCAGCGCGAATCGGCGTGATCGGCGGCGGCCTGAGGTAGACGAGGATGGGGATGAGGACGAGGCTGGGAATGAGCAACGCCAACGCCAACGCCAACGCGAGGCAATCCGGCGCACGCTCCAGCAGGATGATGAAGGGTAGGCCCACCAAGCCATCCACCTGTGGGTAGCTAGTGCGGCACGATCACGGAGCGATAGCTGGGCAACTAGCCCCCCCTCAAACGGGCTTGTTGTTCGGCTTTTGTGCCCCACGATTGACATGAACAGCCTGTCGCCCGTATAATATGAGCTTGTCTGTCTACAGGCCTACAGGCCGATCTGCTACGCCAAGCCTGCTGCATGACAGGTATGTGCGAGATCGGCACGTTTTTTCTTGGAAATGTGGCGACAGCCCGATTTGAATTGATAGATGTGAGGAGTTGAACGATTATGTCAAAACGAACATGGCAACCAAAACGCATTCCGCGTCGCCGCAAGCACGGCTTCCTGTCGCGGATGGAAACCGCTAGCGGGCGGTCTGTCATTCGGCGGCGACGGGCACGCGGGCGGTGGCGGCTCTCGGTGAGCAATGAACGGCGTGGTGTGCAGCGCGGGCATCGCTAGGGCAAGGCGCGGGCCCGCTGCGAGCCTGCTGTGAAACGGGCCCACCGCCTGCGCCGTCCGGCTCAGTTTCAGCGGGTACGGCGCACGGGGCGCGTGGTGCAGCATCCGCTCATGCGGCTCACGCTCGCTCCCAATCGGCGACGACAGACGCGCTGTGGGATTGTTGCTGGCAAGCAGCTCGGCAAAGCCGTCCAGCGCAATCGAGCGCGGCGGCGGGTACGTGAGGCACTTCGCCTTGATCTCGCACAGGTGCAGCCCGGCTACGATCTGGTGGTTGTCCTGCGCTCGCCCGTACTGCTAAGCATACCCTTTGCCGAACTGCAAGCAGCCCTGCGGCACGTCTTGCGGGAAGCAGGGATCTGGCGCGAAACACCGCCCTTGCATGCGGTACAGGCACCATCAGCGATTGGGCGGCAAGCCCCATCGGAACGGAACGAAACACCAACATAGAGGATACTTATGCAAATCTGGTCATCATTTGTCGGTTTTCTTGAAGAGGCTCTGCTCTGGTTCTCCATGCTGACGGGCAGTATGGGCTTGGGGATCATTCTCTTCACCATTGTCGCCCGCCTGACAATTCTGCCCCTGACGCTCAGCTCAATCCGCTCTAGCCGCCGGATGCAAGAGCTGCAACCGAAGTTCAAAGAGTTGCAACGGCACTACGGCAAAGACCCCCAACGCCTGAACGAAGAAACGATGAAGCTCTATAAAGAGCACAAAGTCAACCCCGTGGGCGGGTGTCTGCCGCTACTGTTCCAGTTACCGATCTTTTTTGGGGTATATCAGGCGGTGTTCCACCTGATGGTTCCAGAGCAGCGCGAGTTTCTGGGCGCGGCAATGTATGCCGCCGTTGAGCAGGGCGATGTAAGCCTGCTGCTAGGGCAGCCGGTGCTCGGCAATCTGTGGCGCATGGTCGGGCTGAACGAGGCCGCCCAGATCACCACGCTCCTGAATATGCCCTTTCTGGGGCTTGATCTGGGCTTGGCCGCCTTCCCCGACAACTTCGGTAGCTTCAGTGGCTTCGCGTACTTGATCATGCCGGTGCTATCGGTCGTACTACAGTTGCTCCAGCAGCTCATGGCAATGCCGCGCATCCAAGACCCGCAGCAGAAAATGATGACCCAGATGATGCTGTTGATGCCGATTATGTTCGGCTACGTTGCGCTGATCTTCCCGATGGGCGCAGTGCTGTACTGGGTCACGAGTAGCGTGATTGGCGTGATCCAGCAGTTTGTGATTTCGGGCTTAGGCTCCCTGCCCAACTACCTGACGTTCCTGCCCGTGATCGAACGCTGGACCCCACCTACGGCTGAGCCAGAGCTTGCCGCTGTGGGAGCAGGTGGAGCAGCAGCCCTCGCCGCACCACGCCAAGGCTTCTGGGATGTGATGCGCCCGCTCACGGAAGGGCAGGTGAACACCTCTACCACGAGTAGTAGCAGTGCGAACGAACCAATCGGCGACACCGCTAGCACAGATCAGCAGCAGGCCGAAGAAGCCGCTACAGCCGCCGTCCGCAAGCAGCAACGTCAGGCTGCTGCCCGCCGCTCACGGCGACGGCGTTGAGCAATGTACACGAGGGGGAATCTGGTAGCATGAAAAGTATTGAGATTCGGGCGCGAAGCGTTGCTGATGCGGTTGAGTTAGCCCTTTCACAATTGGGCAAAGACCGCGATGACGTAATGATTGCGGTGCTGGATGCGGGCGAGTCCGGCGATGAAGCACTGGTGCGGGTGACAGTGGTAGATGATGAGGATGATCCGGCAACCCCTGCCTCCGATCCCCCCCCCGCCACCACCATCAGCGCACCTGCGCCCCACGCAGCACCCATCGCTGCACCAACAAGCAACGAAGACACCAATGATGTCGCGGTCATTGCCCGCACGATCCTTGAGACGATGCTCCAGCATATGGACATTCACGGCTACGTGTCGGCGGTGCGCGGGCACGAACCGGCAGAGGATGGCACGCTAGAAGAGACGATCACGCTGCATGTTGAGGGAGCCGATGAGCAAGCGATGGGCTTGCTGATTGGGCGGCGCGGCGAGACGCTCGCATCACTGCAATTCCTGCTCAACCTCATGGTCAGCCGCAAAGTCAAGCACTGGCCCCAGATGATCGTAGATGTCGGCAACTACCGCCAACGCCGCCGCGAATCGCTTGAAGGGCTAGCCCGCCGCACGGCCGACCGCGTGCGCCAAACCGGGCGTTCGGTCAGCCTCGAACCGATGGCTCCCTACGAACGCCGCCTCGTGCATCTTGCGTTGCGCGGCGATACCAGCGTCTACACGCAGAGTACGGGCGAGGGCGAAGGGCGTAAGATCACGATCCATCCGGCGAAGCAACGCGCCTAGTCAGCTTCCCCCTAGCGTTACCCCGACACACACGGGCATATCTGACGTGGCCAATCTGCCACGTCTTGTTGGGTTGCGCGAATTGCAGTATACACGCGCATAGAATCGTGGTATAACAAGAGAGAGAAGCTGTGAAGGGGAACAATATCAACGAGTCAAACAATGTGATGATGGAGTGAAACGATGGATGGACTACCCCTTTTGGTGCAAATGTTATTGTTCCAACAACAAATTGATATTAACTGGACAGAGTATTGGGTCGGGGTTGCGATTGGCTGGATTATCCTGATTGGCGTATTTGCCTACGTGATATTTATCGTGCGCCAAGAGAAAGAGTAGCCCCCATATAGGAACACCCACCCTCAGCACACGGCTTCGAGTGGGTGTTCTTATGTTGGACTCTATTAGCCTCGATTAGGCGACCAGCTCGCCGTCCTGTACTTCGGCTTCAACACCCACCGTTGCCGGAACCGGCTGCGTGTGTGTTGCGTTGCGGCGCGTAAAGTAGGCAACCTTTGCCAGCATCTCATCCGTCGAGGCGGACACGGCAGCCGCAGCGTGGGTCAGCGGGTGGCGGGCAGCAGTGCCCATGCGCTCACCGCGAAAAACTTCCCGCGCTTCGGCATTCTGGGCAGCAACAGCTTGGGCGTTCCACAGTTCAGGTTTCATATTCTTCATCATATCCCTCCATAAATCAGTGTGTATTCAATCTTCAGCAATTGTCGTCAATCCAAACGTGTATTTGTGCTGGCTGCCCGTATGTGCAGCAGAAGAGCAGCCAGCCCCACGTATCCCGTTAACGGTTGCTTAGGCAACCAATTCAGCCTCACGAACGATTTCTACTGCCCCATCGCGCACTGCGCTGGGCTGCGCTTGAGCCGCATTGCGGCGCATGCGATAGGCGATTACCGCCATTATTTCATCCAACGAAGATGAGGTTGCTGCCGTTGCGTGAGCCAATGTCTGGCGCGTGGTTGCGCTGATCCGATTTGCCGCGAAGGTTTCGCGTGCGCCCGGAACGGCGTTGGCGGCTTCCTGTACATTCCACGTTTCTGGTTTTCGGTTTTGCATAATATACCTCCTCATTTGAACTTCAGTGTTTGCCCACAGCATCTATCACAGAGATCCTGCGGTGCTTGTTGATTGCACCGTTGCAATCCTTATGACTGTATGGTAACACCGCATCTGGTGAAATTCAACAAAAAGCGTTTCCTTTCATATGTACAAAGTATACAAACTATGCCATATTGCTGCTATCCGGCGGAGCACCACGCAAGGGGGCACATTTCCCCACCGCGCCTACCCTTGACAGCTCACGTAGACTGAGAGCATGACGATCACACCTGATCAGCAGCAGCGCATTGATGATCTGTTGCTGCTCCTCGCACGGGCAACAACCCCGCCCGATGTCACCAACCAATACGCCGCCCATGCCGCTGACCCCGCCACGCTTGCCGCCAATGCCCAACGGCGCACGAACCTGCACCGCGCCCTTGCCCTAGCGGTAGCCGAGCCGCCGGAGCTACTCCTGATTGCTGAAGCCCCCGGCTATCGCGGGGCGCGGCGCACCGGCATTCCCTTTACCAGCGACGATCTGCTTGTGCGCGGGGTGGCCCCCCTCGCTATGTTTGGCCCACAGCACGGCTTTGCCCTTGCGGAACACGACGGCAAGCTGCTGCGCGAACAGACCGCCACGATTGTCTGGCGCACACTCGCCCACCTGAAGGTACGCGCAGCTGGCTGGAATGCCTACCCCTTCCATCCGCACCGCGCCAACCAGCCGCAGAGCAACCGCACCCCGCGCAGCAGCGAGCTACGCGAAGGGCAGAGCTTCCTGCTCCAGTTTCGGGCGTTGTTCCCTACGCTACCCGTGCTGGCCATGGGCAACAGTGCCCACCGCGCCTTGACGTGGCTGGATATACCCCATCACAAAATCCGCCACCCAGCCCAAGGCGGGGCGCAGCTCTTCGCACGCGGCTTGCACGAATTTGTCGCCACACTGCCGCACCCCGCCCCCTGAATCCGCCCAGTGCACCTGTCGCCCCCTGAAACACGCGCTTGCCCTACGCCCAACTTTTTGCTACACTGTAGTTGTCGTAGGTGCAATATAGAATTGATCCGCTACGATAGCCCATGTACACACACGAAGCACAGGCACACTATGCCCGACTGGTACACACTCCTTATCCGCAACACAGGCTTGCTTGTTGCCTATCGTTGGCTGGCATGGGCCGGTGCAGCAATCGTGCTTGTCATCGGGGCGGCTCCCGCCACCCTGTCCAATATCACGCTCCTCAGCCTCATCGCCCTGCTCAATCTTGGGCTGACCTTTGCCCGCACTAGCTACACGCCCCTGATCCGCTCCCAACCGCTGTACCTGCTTGGCGATGGAATCCTTGCCCTGCTCATCGTGTTCTTCAGTGGCGGCGAGCTGCTGCCATTCTACCCATATGCCTTAGCGGCCCTCATCACCCCTGCGCTGCTGTTCGGTTGGCGCACGGCATTGCTCGCAACCAGCATCTTTATCAGCGTAGACCTGCTGTTGATTTGGCTCGGTACATGGCTGAGTGCCCCCCCCCTGCCGCCCCTGCTGTTGCGCCTCCAACTGCCCATCGCCGTTAGTACGCTGTGGGTGCTGGTGCAACACTATCTGCTCAGTCCCCCCGATCCATATGCACCGTTGCCCAAGCCCAACGTGGCCAGCTTCACCAGCCTGCCACGCCCACCATTTGCCGAGCCGCCGCTTGAACGCCGCAAACGCTGGGGCGAACCGCTCGCACCGACGCTCCTCGAAAAGCCCCGCTTGCAGCCCGCAGTACAGACCGAATCGGAAGTCCCCCGCCCGGTGCTACTGCCATCGCGCCCAGAGATGAGCGACCTGCGCCAAACTATGCACGCCAGCATCGCCACCGAAGCCAACTTTGATGCAGCCCTGCACCGCCTGATGGAACACTTCAATCGGCACACCTCAGTCACGCTCACGCTCAATCATATCGGCACAATCCAGCCATTGCGCCCCGTGCAACAGCGCACACTCCTGCGCCTTGCCACTGAAGCTCTCGTCAATGTTGACCAACACGCCAATGCTCATGCCGCCCTGCTTACCTTGAGCTTCGCGGGTGATGCCGTGACAGTCACGATTGAGGATGATGGCGTAGGCTTGCTCGATGGCACGTACATGCGCCCCGGCATGCACGCCCTGCGGGCCCTTGACTACTGCTTTGCCGAACTCGATGGCACGCTCTCGGTGGGCGAAAACGCACATGGCGGGGTGGTCGTACACGCGCGGCTCCCGCTCACTCCCGCCGAACCACCACCAACCCTACCCCCCCACCCGGCGTAGGCCCATGCATCGGCGGCAACTGCAAGCGCAAATTCGGTTACAATACAACTGAGAAGCGGCGGACACGAGCGTACCCACCCTATGCTGTTGATGCTGTTGCCCGCCGAGCCAATCGCAACCTAAGCTCACACCAGCCGAAAGCGACACCATGCGGCTATCAATACGGATTATCTCAAGTCTCTTTGCTATCGGCTTACTCGGCTACGGCATGCTCCAACCCGAAGAAGCCTACACACGCTGGCTACTCTGCCTGTGGACAGCAACGCTGCTCCTCGCCGTGGCCGTGTGGGGCGGGCAGCAGCCGTTGCCGCGGGGCACTGGGCGCAGCCTCTACAATCTGGGAGCCGTGCTAGCACTCGGCTTTGCAATGATCAGCATGCAGCTGTTGCGCCAGCAGGTGGTGCATGCCGACACTATCTACAACTTCACCTTCATTGACCCTGAGACGGGCCAAGTCACCACCAACATTCGGCCCGTGCTCGCCTCGCAGCGCATCATCCGCGGGCGCATCGCAGATCGCAACAACCGCCTGCTGGTCTCCCGCGAGGTGCTGCCCAGTGGCTTTGTGCAGCGCACCTACCCGATCCTCGCAGAGGGCTACGATCCCGGCGCGTTCGCCAATATCACCGGCTTCTTTAGCACGCGCTACGGGCAAAGTGGACTCGAAGCCACCTACAGCGAGTTCCTCTCTGGCAATCGCGGGCAGGGTATGCAACTGATCGAGAACAATCTGCTCAATCGCCCGCAAGAAGGCAACGACTTGACCTTGACCTTGAATGCCGAACTGCAAGCCCGCGCCTACGCCCTGCTCACCAGTCGTGGGCGTGGCTCAGTGGTAGTGCTTCAGCCGCGCACGGGCGAGGTGCTCGCAATGGCAACCGCGCCCTCGTTCGATCCGCGGGGGCTGAGCTTCAACTATAGCACCCCCGACTGGAACCTCGAAAACGAGCGAATTAGCGCGTATTGGGCAACGATCAATAGCGATGGCGCAGGCCAACCCCTGCTCAATCGCCCGACGCAGGGGCAATACCCGCCCGGCTCCACCTTCAAAACCTTCACCGCCGTTGCCGCCCTAGAGTATCCGCAGCAAGCCGATCCCGACAACATCCGCTGCCTTGAGCAACTGCCCACCGAAGTTGGTGCGCCGCCGGTGGTGAATGCCGTCTCTGGCTTGGCATCCCTCACCGGCGATCCGTCCAATCTGGAGCGGGTGTTTGCCTACTCATGCAATACCGCCTTTGCCCAATATGCGTTGCGGCTTGGGACAGAGACCTTCGAGCGGCAAGCGGCATTGCTCGATTTCTTCCGCCCGCAAGATGCCCCGCCGCGCTACTCCCGCTTCACCGATCTGGCTACCGCGCCGAGTCGCCTATATGTGCAGGAGAACTTCCTCGCCCGCCCCGCCGCGCTTGCTGATACGGGCTACGGGCAGGGGCAGTTGCTCGTCACCCCGCTGCAAATGGCCATGCTCACGGCGGCGATTGCCAACGATGGCGTGATGATGCAGCCCTATCTGGTGCAGCAGGTGGTGCGCCCCGATGGGGTGCTTGTCAAGCAGCAAAGCCCCGTCGTGATTCGGCGGGCAATGTCATCAGCGACAGCTACACGCATGATGGGCAACTTCAAAGCAGTTGCCGATTATGGCTTTGGTAGTATCATTCGGGAGTATGTACCCGGCATCCCCGTCGGCGGCAAATCGGGCACGGGCGAGCATGTGCCCGGCGCAGTGCCGCATGCGTGGTTCATTGCGGTTGCGCCGCTCGACAATCCGCGTTATGCTGTGGCCGTGATGATCGAGAGTGGCGGCGAAGGCAGTAGTGTCGGTGCGGCATTGGCAGGCGAAGTTCTTGCCGCCGCCTTTGCGCTTGAGTAGCGCAGACAGGAAACACCAACAATGCGTGTCGTGCAGATCTGGCTTTGCATACTCTGTGTTGCCCCGTTCTGGCTGAGCGGGTGCGGCTCCTCGTTTGCGGCGGTTGCTGTGAGCGATGCGGCTGCGCCGGATCCGCTCCCCACCCACCGGCCCAGCACCCAGCACCCAGCACCTAGCCCGACCCCCACCCGCACCCCCACGCCTACTGCCCCACGCCCATTGCCTAGCCCTACCCCGCGCCCGCCCCACGCCCAGCCTACCGTTGCCTACCACGAGCCAGATCAGCCGCCGCTCACGCTGAATGAACGCCACACCCTGTTCCGCGACGTGTGGCAGACAATCAATCAACATTACATCTATGCCGACTTTGACGGGCTGGACTGGCCCGCAATCTGGAGCGAATACCTGCCCCGCATCACCGCCGCCCGCTCCGATCAGGAGTTCTACGATCTGATGGGCGCAATGGTCCAACGCCTCGACGATCAGCACTCGCGCTTCCTGCCGCCGGATGCTGCCGTCGCCGAGACAATCCTGCGGAGTGGGCACGCCGAGCAGGTTGGGATCGGGGTGATTACCCGCCCCGCGAGCGATGGGGTGATGATCCAGCAGGTGATCGAAGGCAGCCCTGCCCAACAAGCTGGACTGCAACGCCGAGATCGGATTGTGGCGATAGACGGCATCCCCATGATTGCCGGGGGCGAGATCAACGGGCAAGCGGGAACCCCCGTGCGGCTCACGGTGGTGCGCTCCAAGGGCACTGCGCAGGGCATTGAACAGCGCGAGGTGGTGCTGATCCGCCAGCCCGTGCAGGGACGCATTACGCCCTACGCGCAACGCCTGCCCCACGATGTCGGCTACCTCAGCATCCCAACGCTCTGGATCAACGATATGCACGAACAGGTCAACGGTGTCCTCAATGATCTGGTCGTCGAACGCCCGTTGCGCGGCTTGGTGCTTGACCTACGCGGCAATCCCGGGGGCTGGCGCGATGTGTTGCATGGCGTGCTAGGGCATTTTGTGCAGGGCAATGCGGGCTTCTTTTTTGATCGCAACGGCATCCGCGCCATGACCATCCGCGATCTGCGTCGCCCCGATCTGCGCGACGTGCCGCTCGTAGTGCTCGTGGATCGGGAGACGGCTTCGTATGCCGAAGTGCTGGCGGCTATTCTCCAAGCCGAAGCCAATGCCTACGTGATCGGCGTGCCTACGGCGGGCAACACTGAAACCATCTATGCCTACGAACTCCAACACGGGACGCGCTTGTGGGTCGCCCAAGAAGGCTTCCGGCTTCGCAACGGAACCGAGCTAGAGGGCGTAGGCGTGCAGCCCGATGAAATGCTGGATGTAGACTGGACGCTGTATGGCGATATGAACGACCCGCAGATGCTCGCGGCCCTGCGCCATCTGGGGGTGACACTAGATGATGACTGAAGCTGACTAAGGCTGGCTGAGGCTGGCTGAGGCTGAAGGAGTACCCCGCTGTGGAGATACGTGAAGCGATCCGCCATGTGAGTGCTGGGCAGCACCTTGATCAGGATGCCGCCGCTGCCGTGATGGAAGCGATCATGAGTGGCACAGCAACGCCCGCCCAGATTGCAGCCCTGCTGATGGCCCTGCACCTGAAGGGCGAACAGGATACCGAGATTGCGGGCATGGCGCGGGTGATGCGGGCCAAAGTCACTCCCGTCCATGTGGATTTGCCCGGCTTGGTGGATACGTGCGGCACGGGCGGCGACAACGCAGGCACGTTCAACATCAGCACGACAGCGGCGTTTGTGGTGGCGGGCGCAGGCGTGCCGGTAGCCAAGCACGGCAACCGCGCCATGTCAAGCGCGAGCGGGAGTGCCGACCTGCTCGAAGCACTCGGCGTAGCAATTGATCTGGATGCAGCGGGCGTTGCTGCGACACTGCACACCACTGGCATCGGCTTTATGTTTGCGCCGCGCTTCCACCCCGCTATGCGCCACGCCGCCCCTGTGCGCCGCGAGATCGGCATCCGCACCGTGTTTAATGTGTTAGGCCCACTCACCAATCCCGCAGGCGCACGCCATCAAGTGTTGGGCGTGGCCACGCCCGCGCTGGCGGAAACTCTCGCCCACGCCCTGAGCCACCTCGATACGATGCACGCGCTGGTGGTGCATGGGCACGGCGGCATGGATGAACTCAACCTGAGCGGACCGGCTCTCATCTATCAAGTGCGGGCGGGCACGGCTCCGCGCCGGATCGAACTCGACCCCAGCACGCTCGGCTTGCCCGCCGCCGCAAACAGCAGCCTACGCGGGGGCGATGCCGCTGCCAATGCCACCATCACCCGCGCCATCTTGAATGGTAGCGACCATAGCCCCCGCCGCGACGTGGTGCTGCTCAATGCGGCAGCGGCCCTCGTTGCTGCCGATGCCGTCACTGATTTTGCAGAAGGGCTAGACCGTGCGCGTCAAAGCCTCGATCAGGGGCAGGCCGCGGCCTGCCTCGAACAGTTCATACAGGCCAGCCAGCGTGCCTTCGGCGCGGCTGCCTAAAACGCGCTACTGCAATGGTGCAACTGCGTCACCCGTTTATCCGTATCGGTAGCATAGCCTACTAGCAACTATACCTAACACGCGGAGGATGTTCGTATGCACAATGGCTCACACTCGCCCCGTCCGCCGATCAATCTCACGCCGAAGGCAACCACCCTCGAACGCCTGCGGGCCGAGCGTGAGAACCTCTCCCGCCGCCGTTGGCTCAAAGCCCAGTGGTACGACTTGCGCCAGCTTGTCAAAGAGTCACAGGTTCCCCTCATTGGCTTGCTTGTACTGTTGGTGATGGGCGGCTTCTACTTTCGCTTCATATACGCTGACTACGAACCCGGACAGGCTCCCTACGGCCTCAGTGAGAGCTTCTTTGCCACGTTTATGACAATGACTGGTGAGCCGGTTATTGATTTTCCATCGGATATGCTTGGACGGATCCTCTTCTTCATTTTACCCGTGCTCGGCTTGATCTTCGTGATCCAGAGTGCCTTTGAATTTGGCCGCAAGCTACTCGACAAGAATGATCGCATTGCCGATTGGCAGGTTGCACTTGCCAGCACGATCAAAAACCACGTCATCATTTGCGGCTTGGGGCGGGTCTCCTATCGCGTCGTATTGCAGCTGCTCGATGCAGGCGAAGATGTGGTCGTGATCGAGATGGATACCGCCAATGAATTACTCCCGATCATGTATGAGCTGAATGTACCCGTGATCTATGGCGATGCCCGCACCGGCAAGACATTGCAACAAGCTGGACTGGAACGCGCACGCGGCTTGATTTCCGCCGTCAACAACGATCTGCTCAACATCGAGATTGGCTTGGCGGCGCGGCGGTTCTACCCCGATATGCGCGTGGTGATGCGGATCTTCGACGAACGCCTCGATCAGCGCATTGAAGCCAGCAACTTCGGGCACAACTCGGCCTTCAGTTCATCCTCCATCTCCGCCCCCACCTTTGCCGCCGCCGCCGTCTCCAAAGGTGTGCGGACGGTGCTCCCGATCAAGGAGGGCTTGATCGGGATTGCCGAGCTAGAAGTCACCGCAGGCGGGCGGTTGGAAACACTTGTTTATCGGATTGAGCAGGACTTCAATGTGCAGGTGATTGGATACATGTCTCGGAATGGGACGTGGAGTATGCGCCCAACAGGGGTGATGGGGCTGTATCCGGGGGATCGCATTCTGCTGATGGGCACGCTCCCGCGCCTTGCCGAAGCATGGCGGCATAGCCGTTCACGCAGCGAGATCTGGGAAACGCTCGGCTTGGATGCGCCCCAGATCATTACGCCCAATTACAACCGCGTGATTGTGTGTGGCGTGGGGCGGGTGGGCTACCGCATGGTGCGCGTGCTGAGCCAGATGAAACCGCGCCCAGAGATTGTGGTGATTACCGATCACGCCACCAACTTTACCCACGAGATCGAGGACCAAGGCATCCAGCTGATCTACGGCAGTGCCGCCGAAGAAGATGTGTTGCAAGCCGCCGGCATCGAACGCGCCTACTCAGTCGTCGCCGCCACATCCGATCACCTGACCAATCTGAAGATTGGGCTAGAGGTGCGCCGCATCCGCCCCGACGTGCATCTTGTTGTGCGTGTCTTCAATGACGAAGTGGCCGGGCAGCTAGAGGGCATGTTTGGCGATCACAGTGCCTTCAGCTCATCTACACTGGCAGCCCCCACGATGGCTGCCGCAGCCTTGCTGGATAACAACGCCTATGCGATTGCACTCGGCGAGAAACTTTTGGCAACGGCTACGGTACAGATCCTACCAGATAGTGAGTTTGTCGGCAAAAGTATTCGCATGATCCGTGAGAAATCGGGTATAATCGTCGTAGCGATCCATCGCTACAATGAACATGCGCTTGCCCCTTCTGCCGAGCAAGTGATTGCCGTCGGCGATAAGTTATTACTCCTCGCAGGGGTCAGTCAAATTGCGGAATTGCGGGCGACAGGCGCGAAAGCCGCCATCTTCCAGATCGAAGGGACGTGGAAAGCAGCTCCGCAAGCCGAGTTGTCGTTAGTGCCAAATGCTACGATTCCCGCCGCGCCCAGATCCGCCACAGCCCTGCCTATCGGGGGCACGCGCCCCTTGCAACTGCTACCAGAGAGCGAGGATGACTAATGTCTGATTCAGTGCTAACGCGGATCTTGGCTCACAAGCGGATCGAAGTTGCCCGCCAGCAAGCCAAAGTTCCGTTAGCGCGGCTGCACGCCCGGCTTGCCGCTGCACCCGCCGTGCGCGATTTTGCCGCCGCCCTGCACCACCCCGAACGGGTGGCATTGATTGCCGAAGTGAAAAAAGCCTCGCCTAGTCGCGGGGTCTTGCTGGAAGCCTTCAACCATCTGGAACTGGCCCAGACCTACAGCCAAAACGGGGCGAGCGCAATTTCCGTCTTGACCGATACCCGCTTCTTTCAGGGCAGCCTGAAATTCCTTGAGGGCATCCGGCAACTGCCGATCACTACGCCTGTGCTACGGAAGGATTTCCTGCTTGAGCCATATCAGATTTACGAAGCCCGTGCCTACGGTGCAGATGCGGTGCTGTTGATTGTCGCGGCCCTCGCTGATGCAACGTTGCAGCAGCTGCTCCTGCTGACGCACACACTTGGCATGTACGCACTGGTTGAGGTGCATACCCTTACCGAATTTGAGCGGGCGATTGCCGCTGGAGCGACCGTGATCGGCGTGAATAACCGCGATCTCCACACCTTCGAGACCCACCTTGAAATCACCGAGCAGATCGCTGCCCGCCTGCACCGCAATACGAACCATCGGCCGCTCCTCGTCAGCGAGAGTGGCATCTTCACCGCCGCCGATGTGCTCCGCTTGCAGCAGTGTGGCGTGGATGCGGTGCTGGTGGGCGAGGCTCTGGTGACTGCGCCAGACATTGGCGCGAAGGTGCGCGAACTCACCCAGATTGGGCTACCCGCATGAGCCACTGGATGTCGCGCTGGCTCGTGCTGGGTGTGCTGGTGCTTGTAGCAGTGCATGGTGCAGCGTGTGCGCGGGTGCTGCCGCCTACGCCGCCTACACCGCCTACGCCGTCTACGCCTACCACCGCGCCCGCCGCAACCAGCCTGCCTACACCGCTGCAAACGGCAACCGCCGCGCCCACCCCGCCGCCCAACGATCCCCCGCCGCCGCCTGACCTTGCCACACAGCTCGCCGATATTGCCGCCGCGCAACGCATTCCCAATGACCGCGTGCGCTTGGCGCGGGCCCTCACGGGCGATCTCCAGCTCGCGGATGTCGCCCGCACACAGCCGCTTGATGTGCAAGTCGGCGCGGTACGCCAATTCTGGGTCAGCGATATTGTTGCCAATCGCAATGAGCAGATTATGGCTGAGCTACGCTACGCGGGGCCTATCGTACTGATGTATGTCGAGCAGGGCGCAGCCGTAGATCAGGCCGCCCTAGAGCAAGCCGCCCGCACCTTCGAGGATCAGATTTACCCGCGTACCCGCAGCCTGTTCGGGAGCGAAGCGCAGCCCGGTGTAGATGGCGATAATCGCATCGTGGTGCTGAATGTTGCCCGCATCACGGGGGGCATCATCGGCTACTTCTCCGCCCGCGATAGCGTCCCCCAAAGCGTCAACCGCTTCAGCAACGAACACGAGATGTTCTACATGAATCTGAGTGCGCTCCAGCCGGGCACACCCGCCTATCTGGATACCCTCGCGCACGAGTTCCAGCACATGATCCACTGGAACGAGCAGCGGATGTCCAGTACATGGTTCAATGAAGGCAACTCAACGCTCTCGCAAGACCTGAACGGCTATGTCAGCCAGAGCTACGTGTTGAGCTTTCTGGGCAACCCCGACACCCAACTGACAGCGTGGGGCATTGAGCCGTCGCGCTCGCTAGCGCACTATGGTGCAGCACACCTGTTTATGCGCTACATCTACGCCCACTACGCGAATGAGCCGGGCGTGCTGCTCGAACTGATCCGCGCCGATGCGGGCAACAAGCTCGATGCGTTTGTGGCGGTGGCTGCCCGCCGCCGCCCCGACTTGACCAGCTTCAGCGATCTGTTTGCGGAGTGGACCGTTGCCAATCTGCTCAACAACCCCAATCTCGATCAGGGGCAATTCGGCTATGCACCGGACGTGTTGGGCTTCAATGCGCTGCCCGCCACCGTGCAACCACGCCCCCTGCTAGCCGGCGAAGAACTGACCGAGACGGTGCGCCAATTCGCTGCTGATTACTTCGAGTTGCCTGCTGGGGCGCAGCGGCTCAGCTTTGCGGGCAACCCAACGATCCCGCTTGCGGCAGAACGTCCGCGTGGGCAATATGCGTGGTGGGGTGGGCGCGGCGATAGCAGCATCGCCGCCCTGACGCGCCGCGTTGATCTGCGCGGGGTACAACAAGCGACCCTCAATGCCGACCTGTGGTTTGAGATCGAAGACGGCTACGACTATGCCTTTGTCACGGTCTCCACCGACGACGGGCTGACGTGGCAAACATTGGCGGGCGAAGCTACCACCGATAGCGACCCCCACGGCGCAAACTACGGCAACGGCTTGACGGGCACAAGCGGGCAGGTGGGCCCACCGGATCCGGCGGTGCGGGGGGTGTGGGTGCGTGAAGCCTTCGACCTCTCGCCAGTTGCCGGTCAGGAGATACTACTCCGGTTCTGGTTAGTGAACGACGAGGGCTACAACGCGCCCGGCGTGCTGCTCGACAACTTCAGCATCCCCGAAATCGGCTGGTACGATGATGTTGAGCAGGGCGCGAATGGCTGGCAAGCGGATGGCTTTGTGCGCGTAACAGGCCCACTCGCCCAGCAGTGGGAGCTACGCCTGATCCAGATTGGGCGCGACAACAGCGTGAGCATCGTCCCTATTGAGCTTGATGCCAACGCCAGTGCCGACCTGACGCTTGGGCCGCATGGCGGGCGCACCCTGCTGATGGTTGCCGCCGCCACGCCCTACACTACTGAACCGGCTCGCTATACGTTGCGGGTGGAGTAGCCGCCCGCCGCCCCTGCTGGCGGGCAATCACCAGCATCACCAGCATCACCAGCACCAGCACCGGCACGCTAGCAAACGCGCCCTGTATGCCAATCACATCGGCGAGCGCACCCAGCAGGAACGGCGCAAACAGCATCGCCACCCCACCCGCGAGCAACGCCTGTGCGCTGGCCACATCGATATGCTCGCTGACGGTGCCCATTGCGGCAGATAAGCCCATCGGGAAGAAGTTGCCGATCCCTAGCCCGGTAATCACCAAGCCCACCAGCCCCAGCACGAGGTTGGGCGCAAGCCAGAAGATCGGCACGCCCAACCCCGCCACCAGCAGCGAGAGCAACAAGACCTGATCGCTCGCGGTGTGATGGGCAAGGCGGCTGCCCACGATACGCCCTAGCAGCATTGCCCCAAAGAAAAAGCTCACCAACAGGGCCGCTGTTTCAGGAGCCACCCCGCGTGCCGCAATCAGCAGATCGGCAGCCCACAAGGCCACACTCCACTCCACCGCCACACCGAGCATCAATACCATCCAAAACAGCCAGAACGCCACCGGCAGGCGCACCCGGCGGCGCGGGGACGAAACGGTAGCGCGTGCGGTGGCACGGGGCAGATCGCCGGGCACCGGATCATGCCGCGCTGTCCAGAGCATCACCGCCAGCAGCAGCGCAGGTAATCCAAATGCTGCCCGCCAGCCGATGCCCGTCGCGGCGAGCCACCCGACCAGCAGGGGCACGATGGTTGCGCCCACGCTGGCCGTGACATTCGCTTCCGAAAGGGCAATCGTACTCTGCGAGCCATACAGGTCAACTAAGCCGGCCGTGATAATCACCATTGCCGATACGCCTGCAATGGCCATCAGCAGGACGCTCCCCAGCGTGAAGACGACGTGCGGTGCGCTCGCCAAGAGCAGTGCGCCGATGAACATGCCCGTGATGCCCCACCAGAAAACGTGCTGCCGCCCAAACCGACGGATGAGTACGGGGCTGATGAAGCTAGCGATGACTGAGCCTGCCGCAAACATGGTGGCGTGCAGCCCGCCCAGCGTATACGAGATTTGCAGTTCCTCCCGCAGGAAGGGCATAATCGGGCTAAGGATGACTTGCAGATAGGCAAACACAAACAAGCCCGCATACGCAAGCCACGCAAAACGATAACGGATAAACAGTTCGGGTGTTGTCATACACTCCTCAATAGTGGTATCTCAATGTAGGCTCTGCATTCACCTTGCACAGCCAAAACCCCCGCTCAGTGCATGTGAGCGGGGGCTTGCTACAGATCTTCAGTATACTACGCTCGGCTACTTTTGGGAAACAGCGCGGCCCGTTTCGGGATCAACCTCGCCACTGCGGAGCATATCCGGCAGCAGTGTCCAGCCGCCATCTTCCATCCGCCTCAGATCGTAGCGCGAGATGGCTCCCGTCGGGATCCGATTCCCCATATGGCAGGTGTAGCAGTTGGGCGCACTGTAAACAGTCTCGTCAATCACGATGAAGTCTTGGCGATTGTTGATCGGCAACTGCCCCAGCAACTCCTGATAATCAGGATTGGGCAGCACATACTTGTCCCAATTCTCACGCATGAAGTTGGTCATCGAGAGCATCTTGCCTGTCGTAGGATGCGCGGTGACAAACTCAGCACTTGGCGCAATCGCATAGGTATCAATCACGAACGTCTGAAGCGCATTGGCATTGTTCGCATTCGGGCTAGCGGGGGTGTAGGAGTTCCGCGCACTGAATGCCAACATCCCATTCGGCTGCCCCTGATGGCAGGTGGCACACTGCACATAGTTGCCCGCCCACGTCGGGATCTGGCTCAAATACTGGGTATTCAGGTCTTGCACCAGACGAATCATCAACCGCCCCGAGATCTTCTGCGGATACGGATCGGCGGCATAGTTGCTAATATCGTGGCAATACTGGCAACTCACACCCAACGCCCCCGACATGTGGATCATGTACGACCAGACTTCGCCTGTCGTCATGCCCTTCAGCACCTGCACATTCTGCGGTTCGGGGTGCTGTGCGATATACTCCTGCCCCGCCTGAATCGCCGCGATCCACGCATCCTCACCCAGCCACGGCTCGCGCCGGTAGGGGTCATTGCTGGTATCATTCGGCTCCGATTGGGCAATCAAGCGAATCCCTTCGCTCGAACTGTAGCGTGCCGGTTGGGTGGCACTCGCCGTAGCTGCACTGTCCTCGTGCGGAAACAGCGTCCAAAAAATCGCCGGCGATATAGCCAATGCCGCCAGCAGCAGAAATAGCAGCAGCGGTAGCCCAATGGCAACAACTCCGGCTCCTTTGGGGAGACGTGGAGGCATAGTCTCGATTCCTTCTCTCTAGCATTGATATAGTAGCGCAACTACCAGTTAAGACTCATTCTTTCCTTAGATATATTATAAACGAATTTAGCCAAGCTGATGCAGCCGATTCGCCGAGTTGAGCCGAGTTGAGCCGAATTGAGGTGGTTACACGGGTACAATTTGGCGGGCACAGCCGGAGCAATGGGGGATCAAGAGCCAGTGTTTAGACCGCCCACACCGGGTATGTTTCGGTTGTACCTGATTGGCGTATAATGATAGCCTTGAAGCTGATCATGATCTGGGACATGACCTATGCGTGTCTACGACTGTGAAGGAGAAGACTTACGATGAGCCGCGTCTATAATTTCAATCCGGGGCCTTCGGCATTGCCCCTACCCGTACTTGAACAAGCCCAACACGAACTGTTGGACTATCAAGGCACGGGTATGTCGGTGATGGAGTTGAGCCACCGCTCCAAGCCCTACGAAGCGATCAACCAACAGGCGATTGAGCGCACTAAGCGTCTCTTTGGGCTAGGCGATGAGTATACTGTGCTGTTTGTGCAGGGCGGAGCCAGCTTGCAATTTGCGATGGTCCCGCTCAACTTTCTGCACAGCGGCAAAGTCGCCAACTACGTGCTGACTGGCTCGTGGTCAGACAAAGCCTTGAAGGAAGCCAAGCTGATTGGCGCAACCCACACCGCCGCATCTGCCAAAGCCGAAGGCTACACCCGCATCCCCACCGCTGCCGAAATCCAGATCAGTGCCAACGCCGCCTATGTTCATACAACGGTGAACAATACAATCTTCGGGACCCAGTGGCACTACACCCCCGATACGGGCGACGTGCCCTTGATCGCCGACGTGAGCAGCGAGCTGTTTTCGCGCCCGCTCCCGCTCGATCAGTATGCGCTCGTGTATGCCGGCGCACAGAAGAACTTTGGACCTGCGGGGGTGACGATGGTCATTGCCCGCACCAGCCTGCTCGAACAAGAGAATCCGCAAACCCCGGCGATCCTGCGCTATAGCACCCACGCCGACAACAATTCGCTGTACAACACGCCACCTACATTCGGGGTCTATCTGGTGGGCTTGGTGCTCGGCTGGATCGAGCAGCAAGGCGGGCTTGCCGCCGTAGATGCGCTGAACCGCCAGAAAGCCGCACTGATCTACAACATCATTGATGGGCAACCAGACTTCTTCCGCTGTCCGGTGCAAGCTGATAGCCGCTCGCTGATGAATGTTGTCTTCCGCCTACCAACTGAGGAGCTAGAAGAGCAGTTCCTCAAGCAGGCAACAGCGGCCGGCATGGTTGGGCTGAAAGGGCACCGCTCGGTAGGTGGCGTGCGCGTCTCACTCTACAACGCGGTACCGCTCGCTGCGGCTGAGACACTCGGCGCATTCATGCGTGATTTTGTGCAGCGGCACGGCTAATCCCAAATGCATGTCGTGATGCTCTCGAAGGCATTGGTGGCGGGTGCGTACCAGAAGAAGCTGGAAGAACTCGCCCGCCAGCCAGACCTCCGCCTGACGGCACTGGTGCCTCCCGACTGGCACGAGCCGGGCGTAGGCCGCATGCCGCTCGAACCGCGCTTTACCGCAGGCTACCAGCTTGAGGTTCTCCCGATGCTGCTGAATGGGCAGCACCATCTCCACTTCTACCCAACACTGGGGCGCGTGCTGGCCCGCCTTCAGCCCGATGTGCTGCATATTGACGAGGAGTCGTTCAACCTCGCCACGGCCCACGCAATGCGGGCAGGCGTAGCACTGGGGGCACGCTGCTGCTTCTTCAATTGGGCCAACATTGAGCGTGGCTACCCACCGCCGTTTGTCTGGTTTGAGCAGTACAATTTCCGCCACGCAGGGTATGCCATTGCTGGCAACCACGAAGCCGCTGGCATCCTGCGGCGGCGCGGCTACATAGGGCCGCTCACCGTCCTGCCCCAATTCGGCGTAGACCCCGATCTGTTTGCGCCGCGCCCGCCGCGTACAGGCGGTGAACTGGTGGTGGGCTATGTGGGACGGCTCGTGGCAGCAAAAGGCGTGGCGGATCTCTTGGCGGCAGTTGCCCGCCTGCCGGATCCCGTGCGGCTCCTGCTGGTAGGCGATGGCGCACTCCGCCCCCAACTGGAACAACAAGCGCAGCATCTTGGCCTTGCGGCGCGGGTGCAGTTTGCCGGAGCCGTACCCAGCACCGCCGTACCCGCCGTGCTGCACAAGCTCGACGTGCTGGTGCTACCCTCACGCACCACGCCCAACTGGAAAGAGCAGTTCGGGCGCATTCTAGTTGAGGCGATGAGTTGCGGGGTGGTGGTGGTTGGCTCCGATTCGGGCGAGATCCCGAATGTGATTGGCGCGGCGGGCTTGGTCTACCCCGAAGGCAACATCCCCGCCTTGGGCAATGCGCTGCGCCTGCTAGCTCAAGATGAGCAGCTGCGGGCGACACTAGCGCAGCGTGGGCGCGAGCGTGTGCTGGAGCACTACACCCAAGCAGCACTGGCGCGGCAGTACGCGCAAATCTATCGGGAACTGTACCCACGATAGGAGCCGAAGCTATGCCGCCAATCTGCGACCTATCCGCAAGCGAACTTGCCCGCCGGATCCGTGAGCGTAGCCTTTCGCCGGTGGCGATCATCGAAGCCCACATCGAGCGCAATCTTGCGCTCAATGCCGAGATCAATGCCCTCGTTACGCCGACCTTCGCACAAGCCCGCGAGCAGGCTCACGCGGCCGCTATCGCCATCGAGCGCGGGGAGGTGTGGGGGCCCCTGCACGGCGTACCCTTCACGGTGAAGGATAGCTACGACGTAGCGGGCGTGCGCTCGACAGGCGGGCTGATCTCGCGCAGCGATCACTTCCCGCAGCACGATGCACCACTGGTGGCACGGCTGCGGGGCGCAGGGGCGATCCTACTTGGCAAAACCAACCTGCCCGACAACAACGGCGGCTACGAAACCAACAACCTGATCTTTGGGCGCACCAACAATGCATGGGATGTTACCCGTTCGGCAGGCGGCTCGACAGGCGGCGAAGCGGCCCTGATTGCAGCAGGCGGCTCACCGCTCGGCATCGGCTCGGATATTGCGGGCAGTATTCGCTTGCCCGCCCATTTCAACGGCATTGTCGGGCTACGTCCAACCAGTGCGGCCCTGCCCGATGATGGCTTCTGGCATCCGCTCACCAGTAGTCTCCGCGACTTGAATGCACTTGGGCCACTTGCCCGCCGCGTGGAAGATGTGGCCCTCGCGTGGGCTGTGCTCAACGAGCGCGAGCCTCAGCCCATCACGACGGGCGTGCTACACGGGCAGCGACTCGCCTATTGGTTCACGGATGGGATCACCCCATCGAGTGGAGCGGTGCGCGGTGGAGTGCAGGCTGCGGTGCGGGCCCTAGCGCAGGCGGGCATGCAGCCAGTAGCCCATGCTCCGGCGGCGCGGCGGTGGGCAAGCATCGGCTTCGGGGTGCATTTTCAGCAGGCGGGCGATGATTACGCCCGCGGCTTTGGCAATGGGACACGCTGGACGGCACGTAGCGAACTGGCGCGGTGGCTGAACGGGCGTGGGCGCGTAGGGGCGGAATCACTCTGGCTGTGGTTGCTGCTGGAAACGCTCAACCCGCTTGCTGCGCCCTTGATTGACAGTGGGCAATGGCGCGAGCAGCTGCGCCACCAGTTCGCCGAAATCGTTGGCTCCGATGGCATTGCGGTGTGTCCCGTATTCCCCACCACCGCCCCCAAGCACGGCTGGTCGCGCACAGCCGCCCTATTGCCGAGCAGCTACACCACATGGGTCAATCTAGCCGGCTTGCCCGCATTGGCCGTACCAGTCGGCTTTTCGGGCAAGGGCATGCCCGTTGGGGTGCAGATCGTGGGCAACCCACACAGCGAGGATCTGCTGCTAGCGGCAGGCATGGTGCTGCAAGCGGCCCTGCGCCCAGTGTGGCATACCCCGCCGCTCGTGCAGACCCTCGTCACCTGTCGGCATTAGGCATCCTCTGGATCAAGCCCCAAGGCCCGCAGGCGAGCCGCGAGGCGGGCCGCTCGTGCCTCAGCTTCCGCACGGGCGTGCTGCTCCAGTGCAATCTGTGCTTCGGCGGCTTGGCGGCGGGATCGCTCGGTCACAAAATCGAGGAACGGTTGCCCATCCGGATAGCGCAGCACTAGCTCCCCCGCCCGCGTGTCAAAGCTGATCCCCAAGCGCGGACTGACCCACCCGTCCATCGGCATAATCTCGCGCAGCTGCCCACGCTCACGCCGGTAACCCGTCACCACGTACCGCTCAGGGTCGTAGATGTAGAACTCCTCCACCCCGTACAGCTCATAGAACGTTACCTTCTGGCGCATCTCCTCTTCCGTGTTGCTTGGTGACAGGATCTCAAACACCACCTGCGGCGCGATCCCCCCCTCCTTCCACTGCAAATACGCCCCCCGATAGCCGGCTGGCCGCCCGAAGGCCACCAGCGCATCCGGCGCACGGCGAATATCCGGCCGCCCCTCCACCGGATACCACAGCAGATCGCCCGCCACAAATACGTCGGGCTGGGACGCAAACAGGCTCTCAAGGTTCTCCTTCACCAGTGCAATCCAGCGAAACTGTTCCGTGTTTTCAGCCATCGGTTGCCCATCACTTTCGGGGTACACCAGTGGCGCAACCAATGTGCGCGGCAAATCAGTGGTTGTCATGTCGTATGGCCTCCTGTTGGGGGTGCCTCACGCACCCGAACGAATAGCCCTCAGGCATCCTCTGGGTCTAGTCCCAAGGCCCGCAGGCGAGCGGCGAGGCGGGCGGCCCGCTGCTCCGCTTCCGCCGCGCGTGCTGCTCGGCG
>JAAUTZ010000061.1 GCA_012031225.1 Chloroflexaceae bacterium | reverse complement strand
TCTTATACGCGGCAGTTCTTGATTCAGCTAGAAACACTTGTTCGTTAATTACATCTGTGCTGATAGTATATGCCGAGTTAAGCAATTTGTCAAGAACATGCGGGCTACAATGTAAAAACAGCTGCAAGACGCTGGGTAATACCTCAGGAGGGTTGGGGCTAACCGCCGATCCAGAGCAGTGGGCGTGCATCCCAGAAACGCAGACCGAACTGAACGCGCCGCGCCAACGCTTAAGGAGACCCATATCATGACCGCTCTAGCTCTATCTACTGGTATAATGGCCTACGCGAAGCAAATCTGGATCCCCACAGCTCACGTCGCTTGTGCTGCGGGCTAGAATGAACTGAGGAGCGTATGTCATCATTGTCTGCTTGGGTACAGCGCAGCAGCCGCCTTGCTCTCTTAATCCTATTCGTCACGCTACTGCCACTAACCGCTAGCCCTCCTGCTACCACTGCCCAGAGTGCCAACCGCTGCTTTGAAGAAACCGGCTTCTGCATCTCCGGGCGCATCCGCGAATACTGGGAGCAGAACGGCGGCTTGCCCGTGTTTGGCTTCCCGATCACCCCGCAACGGGCCGAAGTGATCGAGGGGCGCACGTTGCAGGTGCAGTGGTTTGAGCGCAACCGGCTTGAACTGCACCCCGAAAATGCCCCCCCCTTCGATGTGCTGCTAGGGCGGCTCGGCGCAGATATGCTGGTGGCGCAGGGGCGCGATTGGTTTGACTTCCCGCAAGAATCGGCCCCGCGTGCTGGCTGTCGCTTCTTCCGCGAAACGCGCCAAAATGTGTGCGGCACCATCCTACGGGCGTGGGAAGCGCAAGGGCTAAACCTTGACGGGCAGCCCGGCTTCAGCGAATTTGAGAACCTCGCCCTATGGGGCTTGCCACTCAGCCCACTCCAGACTGAAGTGATCGAGGGTAAATCGCTACAGGTGCAGTGGTTTGAGCGGGCCCGCTTCGAGCTGCACCCCGACAATACGCCCCCCTTCGATGTCCTGCTAGGGCTACTCGGCACAGACCTGCTCGCGGGCAATGCGGGCCAACCAAGCGAACCAACCACGCCTGAGCCGCCCCGCCCCCCAGACATCACCAGCCCCAATTGGCCCCAGCTCCGCGCCGATTTCTTCGCGGGTGGCTTGGTGCGCCCCGTTGTGCTGACCCACGCGGGCGATGATAGCGGGCGGCTGTTTGTCATCGAGCAGGAGGGGCGCATCCGCATCATAGACCGCAACGGCAACCTCCTGCCGGAGCCGTTCCTCGATCTGACTGACCGCGTGAGCTGCTGCGGCGAGCGCGGCTTGCTCAGTGTCGCTTTCCCGCCCACGTATGCCCGCTTCGGTGAGTTCTTCGTCAACTACACCACGCTCGATAGAAAAACCCACATCGCCCGCTTCCGGGTGAGCGATGATCCCAACCGCGCAGATCGCAGCAGCGAACAGGTAATCCTCGCCTTCGATCAGCCCTTCGCCAATCACAATGGCGGGCAGATGGCTTTTGGCCCCAACGATGGCTACCTCTACATTGGCACGGGCGATGGCGGCTCCGGTGGCGATCCTGACAACCATTCGCAACGGCTGAACACGCTACTCGGCAAAATCCTACGGATTGATGTGCAGGTCGGCGCAACCTACACCATCCCGCGCGACAACCCCTTTGTGAACAACCCCGATGCCCGTCCCGAAATCTGGGCACTGGGGCTACGCAATCCGTGGCGGTTCAGCTTCGATCCAGCCAACGGCAACCTGTTCATCGCCGATGTAGGCCAAGATATGTATGAAGAAATCAACTTCCAAGCGAGCGCAAGTCGTGGCGGTGAAAACTACGGCTGGAAGATTATGGAAGGCAACGAATGCTTTGGCACACGTACCTGCGACCGCACCGGCTTAACCATGCCCATTATCACGTATGATCACAGCGACGATGATTGCTCAGTAACCGGCGGCTACGTCTATCGCGGCACGGCTTCGCAGGATATGCAGGGCATCTACTTCTACGGCGATTTCTGCTCTGGGCGGATCTGGGGGCTACGCAGCACGCAGGGGCAATGGGAAACCCGGATGCTGCTCCGTGAACCAATCACCATTTCATCATTCGGCACCGATCAAGCCGGCAATCTCTACATTGCCAGCTACAACGACGGGACAATCTACCGCCTGACAGATTAGCACTGCCGCGCTAGAGCACGGGGGAGCCGGAGCAGCAACACGGCTTCCCCCGTTGGTTCTTTAGCATTCTTAGCATTACGGGCAGGCAAGCAATACGTTACACAGGGGCATACCGCGTGGAACTACTCGGCTTAAGCATCCAAGTCTGGATCGTCCAATTGAGCCTTGCCTTGCTGGTATTGGCGGCGGCATTTGTCGTGGGGCAAATCCTCAACCGCCTCGTGATGAACTGGCTCACGCGGCTAGCCCAACGCACGACATGGATCTTCGATGATTTGCTAGTAAGTACGATCCGTGGCGTACCGATCTCACTCACCATGATGCTCGGCATCTATGTTGTGCTAGCGATTATGCCGATTGATCCAGTTTTGCGCGTCATTGGCGAGAAGTCCCTTACGATCATTCTCGGCTTTACACTCACGCTGGTGCTGTCGCGGGTTATGACATTAGCAATCAATGCCTACTATAACATCAGCTTCTCCAAAGGGCGGAGCCTCCCCCCGCCAGCCCTGCTCTCCAATGTGCTGCGGAGCGTCATCTTTCTGTTTGGCGGTATCATCGTACTGGAGTCTATTGGTGTGCCCGTTGGCCCTGCCCTCGCTGCGCTAGGTGTGGCTGGCTTGGCAGTCTCGCTGGCATTGCAGGATACGCTCTCGAACATCTTCGCTGGCGGGCAGCTGATCATTGCCCAGCAGATCCAGCCCGGTCACTACATCCGCGTGGATGATAACGTCGAGGGCTACCTAGAGGACATCAATTGGCGTTCGAGCCAGATCCGCCAAGTCCTCACCAACAACACCTACATCGTGCCCAATTCGCGCATTCTGAATGCGATCACGCTTAAATTGCATGACCGCGATCAGGCGGGGACTTGCTTTCCGGTTGAGGTTGGGGTAGGGTATGCCAGCGATCTGGGGCATGTCGAGCGGGTAGTATTGGACGAAGCCCAACAGCTTCAAACCGATCTTGACGGAGCCGAGTCGGGTTTCCTGCCATTTGTGCGCTTCTACGAATTCGGCGACTCCAGCATCAACCTGCGGGTGTTCATCCGCGCTACCACCTATGGCAATGCCGCCGCAATGCGCCACGAACTGATCAAGCGGCTGCATCGTCGCTTCGATCAAGAAGGGATCGAGATCCCCTTCCCGCAGCGCACCGTGTATATGCGCCAAGAAATCCCCGACCAGCGTGTCTACCGCAAGCGCGACGCGGGCTAGGGCCCAACTGGCACTGGCGACCAGACCGGCATCAGATCGGCGGCGGGATCGGTTGTGAGGCGGCGGATGTCGGTGCCATCCACATTGACGATGAAGATGTCGTAGTTGGGTTGTGCGCTGGGCGCAAAGCGCAGCGAGTGGAAGATCACCGCTCGACCATCGGGCGACCACGACGGGAAGCCGTCATCATCCGGCGAGTTGGTCAGGTTGCGCTGGTTGCTGCCGTCGGCATCCATCACAAACACTTCCCAATCGCCCGCCCGATTCGACACAAACGTGATCCGCATCCCATCCGGCGACCAGACCGGATCGCGGTCATCTTCGGGGGTACGGCTGATGTTCTGCTGCCCAGTGCCATCGGCATTCATCACGTACACATCCCAATCGCCACTCTCGCGGTTTGCCGAGAATGCGAGGCGCGTGCCGTCCGGCGACCACGTAGGCGACTCGTTGATCGCAAAGGCACTGCTCAAGTTGGTCAAGCCAGCCCCAAACAGATTGATCGTGTAGATGTCGGTTTTGCCGCGTCGCTCGGCGGCAAATGCCAAGCGGCGACCATCCGGCGACCAGACCGGACGCTGCGTGGCGGCATTCCCAAAAAAGGTCAACTGATACATATTGTTGCCGTCAGCATCCATCACAAACACCTCTGGGTTGCCCGTGCGATCCGACACAAAGGCGATCTGGGTGGCATCCGGCGACCACGCCGGAAAGCGATCATCGGAGCGGCTGAACGTCAGGTTCTGCACATTGCTGCCGTCGGTATGCATCAGATAGATGTCGTTGAAGCCGGTGCGATCCGACACAAAGGCGATCTTGTGGCGCGGTACTGCCGGATCTGGCGTGGGTGCCTCCGGCACTGCATCGGTATCCGCCGCGCCGCGCAGCAACGCATTGCCGAGCAGCCCCAGCAGCACATCGCTCGGTGGGGCGTTTTCGGGGTGCAACTCGAAGCGGGCCCGCTCAAACCACTGCACCTGATACTCGCGCCCTTCGAGCACTTCGGTTTGCACGGGGCTAATCGGCAAGCCCCACAGGGCAAGGCTCTCGGCTGCGCTAAAGCCAGCGATCCCATCCAGCTCTAGCCCCTGCGCCTGCCACGCCGCAAGGATGGGGCCGCACACATTCTGGCGTGTCTCGGCAAAATAGCGGCAGCCGGTGCGCTGGGCATTCTCCTGCGGCAAGTCGCGCCAATCGCGGCCCTGTGCCGCCAGCGTATCCACACCGAGCCGCCCTAGCAGCACGTCAAAGGGGGGATCATTGGCGGGGTGCAGTTCAAGCCGGTTGCGCTCAAACCACTGCACCTGCAACGGCTGCCCCTCGATCACCTCAGCCCGTTGCGGCGTGATCGGGAAGCCAAACACGGGCAAGCCGCCGTTCTGCTCCCAATAGGTGCGGATGCGCCCAGCGATGCAGAAGCCGGTCTCAGCAAAGCAGCGTTCCCCACTCTGGGCGGTGGCCGGCGATACCGGTAGGCGCAACAGCCCGGCAAGCAACACGAGGGCGAAGAGATAGCGGTAGGCTCTCAACATTACAATTCTCACTCTCCAGATGCGTAGGCACGTAGGCACGATCAACTCAGTCAAATTAGTCAAATTAGTCAGATCAATCAGATCAATCAGACAGATCAAGGATCACACGGCTCAAGCCCATTTCCGGCTTGCATTATAGCACGGGAACGGGCCGCATCTGCCACAGCATTTGACGGCAAGCCCACACAACGCTACAATAGGAAGGTGACAGCAAGGCTACTGGCACGCAGGGGCACATTGTTCCGTGTACCCTGCCTTTTGTTGTAATATTCGATCACTACGAACCGGCGAAAGTAACGCCCATGTTTGAAAGTCTTTCTGACCGTCTCCAGACGGTCTTTCAAAAATTTAGCAGCAAAGGCATCCTGACGGAGGATGACGTGCGCGAGGGCATGAAGCAGGTGCGCCTTGCCCTGCTCGAAGCCGATGTGAACTACAAAGTTGTGAAGGATTTTGTAGCCCGCGTCACGGAGCAGGCAATCGGCGAGGAGGTGCTGAAAAGCCTCTCTCCCCACCAGCAGGTGGTCAAGATTGTCCACCAAGAGCTGATCGGCTTGCTCGGCGATACCAACGCGCCGCTTGCGGAAGCCCGTCCGGGGCCTACCATTATTATGCTGGTCGGGCTGCAAGGTACTGGGAAAACAACGCTCGCCGCAAAGCTCGCGCTGCTGCTCCGCAAACAGGGCAAGCGCGTGATGCTCGTAGCCTGCGACGTATACCGCCCTGCCGCAATCAAGCAGCTTGAAACACTCGGCAAGCAGATCAATGTGCCCGTCTACAGTGAGAGCATCGACTCGCGCCCGCCGGAGATTGCCCAGCGTGCGCTGGAACACGCCCGCCAAGAGATGATCAACGTGGTCATTCTGGATACCGCCGGGCGGCTCCAGATTGATCAAGCCTTGATGGATGAACTCAAGCAGATTCAAGCCGCTGTTAATGCCACCGAACGCTTGCTTGTCGTGGATGCGATGACGGGGCAAGAGGCGGTCAAAGTTGCCGATACCTTCAATGCTGAGATTGACTTGACCGGCGTAGTGATGTCCAAGATGGACGGCGATGCACGCGGCGGAGCGGCTCTCTCGGTGCGCTCGGTAACAGGCTTGCCGATCAAGTTTATGAGTACGGGCGAGAAGGTAGACGGCAATACGCTGGAGCCGTTCCACCCAGATCGGCTCGCCTCGCGCATTTTGGGCATGGGCGATATGCTCTCCCTCATTGAGCGGGCTGAGCATCTGTATGATGCCGATCAAGCCAAGCAGATGGAGAAGAAGCTGAGCAAAGGGAAATTCGACTTTGAGGATTTTCTCGATGCGATGAACCAGATGCGGAAGCTAGGCCCATTCCAGCAGATTCTCGGCATGATCCCCGGTATGGGGCAATTTGCCCAGAATGAGGAGCTGATTGATGAGAAGCGGATCAAGCGCGTTGAGGCGATCATCCTCTCGATGACCCCCTACGAACGGCGCAACCCGGACATCATCAAGCGCAGCCGCCGCGAACGGATTGCACGCGGCAGTGGCACAACAATGGAGGATGTGAATGCGCTGATTAAGCAGTTTACGCAGATGCAGCGCATGATGAAGCAAATGATGGGCAACACCAAAACCAAACGCGGTAAACGTGGTGGCGGCGGGGGAGCCGACATTGATCCGCAGGAACTCTTGCGGATGCTGAATCGCTAAGTGGTAGGATTGGCAACGGATAGAGACTGATGATAACTACGCTACGCAGGGCCCAGCCCTGTTACACATTGGGAGGAAAACGACACCTATGGTAAGAATTCGTCTGCGTCGCACGGGTAAAACAAAGCAGCCTAGCTATCGGGTAGTGGTAGCAGACTCACGCGCTCCCCGCGATGGTCGCTTTATTGAGATTATTGGGCATTACAATCCGGTGCGGCAGCCGAAAGTCCTTGAGATCAAGCAGGATCGTGCCCGCTATTGGCTGAGCGTCGGCGCACAGCCCTCAGACACTGTGACCTACCTGTTCAAGAAAGTCCAGATTCTGGATGAGAATGGGCAGGTTGTGCCCGCCATCGCGCTCGATGGCGACACGGTAGAGCCGGTGGCTGTGCCTGCCGTTGTTCCTCCGGCTACGCCTGTAGCCGAAGCAACCGCGATAGCTGAGGTAGCCGAAGTCACTGAAGCAGCCGAAGTAGCTGAGGTAGCCGAAGTAGCCGAAGCAGCCGAAGTAGCCGAAGCGATGGAAACTGTATCCTAGCTTGCGCTTATTTTTAGCTGGGCAAGCCGTACCCGTTAGCCAACACTGGGCACAACTACCAGATCAGCGGGGCGGCTCCCCACCCAATTCACCAATTCACCCACGCTGCTGCGGGCAGCATTGATGGAACGATAGCACCATGAAAGAACTGCTTGAGTACATTGCGAGTACCCTCGTAGACAATCCGGCTGAGATTGTGATTAAAGAGCGTATTAGCCGCCATAATGTCACCTTCGATCTGATCGTCGCCCAAGCTGATACGGGCAAAGTGATCGGGCGCAACGGGCGCGTAGCCCGCTCCATCCGCGATATGATGAGTGTTGCTGCTGCCCGCCAAAACAAGCGCGTTCACGTAGACATTAAAAGCTAGACCAGAAATGCCGAGAAACCTATGACCATCGCTCCTGATGATCTGCTGCTCGTAGGGCGCATCGTCGCCCCGTTTGGAGTCAGCGGGCAGCTGAAGATGCGGGCTTTTACGGATCGTCCCGATCATTTCGTGCGCCGCGTGCGGACCGTCTACATTGGCAAGCAGTCCACCGCGTACACGATCAGCCATAGTTTCGAGCATAAGCCGGGCTTGCTGATCCTGACCCTGCACGGCATTAGCACCCGCGAAGCCGCCGAGAATCTGTGCAACCGTGATGTCTCGATCCTCGCACAGGATGCCGCTCCACTCGCCCCTGATGAATACTACCTGCACGACCTTTATGGTATGCGTGTTGAAACCGATACGGGCGAACTGATCGGTACGGTGCGCGAGGTGCTAGAGACGGGCGCAAGTAATGTCATTATTGTGACGCGGGAAGGGCAGCCAGACGCACTGATCCCAATGATCGGCGAATTTGTGACGGAGCTGGATCAGGCGAGCCAACGCATCGTGATCCGCGTCGTTGAGGGGTTGCTTTAGCTCTCTATGCGGGCGGGGAAGGCAACACGGAAGCGCGCCCCTTGACCGAGCACACTATCAGCCGTCAGTGTGCCATTGTGCTTCTCTACGATACTGTAGCAGATCGCCAAGCCCAAGCCGTGCCCCTCGTTGCGCGTTGAATAGAACGGCTCAAAGACCTTCGCAAGCTCATCTGGTTCGATGCCCACACCGGTATCATGAATCTCTAGCACCACATACACATCACACGGCTGCGGCGCATACCTCAGCAGCGCATCGCTGGTCAGGCTCAAGTTGGGGTCGGGGATGATCTGCTGCCCATTGCAATCCACCATCACATAACTCTTGATCGTCAATGCCCCGCCGTGTGGCATCGCCTCAATTGCATTCAACAGCAGATTCAGCACGACTTGCTTGAGCAGGCTTGGCACGCCCGAAATCGGGGGCAGGTTGGGGTGCAGATCGTAGGTCAGGGTCACCTGTGTATCGTGCATCTGTTGCGTCGTCAACTCAACCACACTCTCCACCACCCGATGCAGATAGGTCAGACGCATGGCTTCCGGCTCAGCGCGGTGCATATCCAAGAGCTTCTGCACCATTGCGATCAGCCGCTCCACCTCGTCATTTGCCATCATCAGGTAGCGTTGCTGCTTGTCACTCTCAAGGCTACGACTTAACAGCAGGGCGAGGGAATTGTGCAGTGCCTGTAGGGGATTGTTGACTTCGTGCGCCACACACGAGGTCAGGCGTTGCAGGGCGGCTTGTTTCTCGCGCTGCACCGTCTGTTGGATGCGCTTCCACTGGCGGCTACTGTTGCGGATCACCACAAGATACAGGAGCTTACGCTCATACGGAAACTGGCTGATACTCAACGAAACGGGCAACGCCTGCCCATCGGCACGGATCAGCTGGACTTCCTGCTCCCCATCCGCCAGCCACGCCGCAACAGGCACTACCCCGTGCCGCCGCAATGCCCGCTCCACAGCACGGTGCTCATCTGCGCCATGCGTGGTGTGGGGCAGCAATGTGCCAATCTCCATCCGCAACAGATCCTCACGGCGATAGCCCGTCATCCCCTCGGCGGCGGGGTTGGCATCCACCACCGTGCGCCCCTTCGCATCCAGCAGCAGCACGGCATCGGTGAAGTGCTGCCATGCCAGCCGCATGCGCCGATCTAGCTCGCGCTGGCGCGTTAATACCGTTGCCACCGTAGTTTGCAACTCATTGCCGTCGCAGGTGCGCGGCAGCATGCCCGCAATCCCTAGCTCCACTGCCGCAGGGATCTGCTTGTGGATCACCTCTGGCAGGAGCAGGGCCTGCGGATCGTAAACCACCACCACCGGAATATCCAGCGATTGCTCACGGACACGGCGCAGGAGCGCAAGGTTCTCTGCGCTGAAATCACCCAGATCAATGAGAAGCAACTCGGATTGATCATAAATGCTTGGCTCGGCATTTGCCCGCCCAGAGCCATCGTAATAGGAGGTGATCCCCGCCGCCGTGAGAATATCCTGACACCACGCACTGAAGCCAGCATCCCCATCTACGATAATCTCATACGGCACACGCCCAAAGACAAGGCGGGTGAGATTCAGGACACGGCTGATCTGATACGGAGGAGTGATTGTTTCGCGGGAACGTCGGATGTGTGACATGGGTGTGTATCGTTTCCTTGTATGTCGTGCCTCAGCGCACGCGCCGCTGCAATTCAGCCCAGATGGACTCGAGCGGAACCTGTTGCTGTTCGAGTAATACCAGCGTGTGATAGAGCAGATCGGCAACCTCATAGGTGATTTCATCTGGAGCGTGGTTCTTCGCGGCAATCACCACTTCGGTAGCCTCCTCGCCGATCTTCTTGCCAATCCGATCTACGCCGCCCCGCAGCAGGCGCACCGTGTAGGATTCAGTGTCGTCGCTCTGGCTCCGAGCGTGGATGGTATCGTGCAGGCGGGCTAAGACCCCGCTTGCCGGCAGGCGTTGCGCTAGCAGCGTCTCATCGAGGCTGCGGTGGAAGCACGAGGGCTGACCCGTGTGGCACGTAGGCCCTACTGGCTCGGCTTGCACCAGCAACGCATCGCCATCGCAATCTTGGCGCACCTCAACGAGGTGGAGCAGGTTGCCGCTCGTTTCGCCCTTACGCCACAAGGCTTGGCGGCTACGGCTCCAGAATGTCACCAAGCCCGACTCAAGCGTGGCATGCAGGGCGGCTTCATTCATATAGCCCAGCATCAACACCTCGCCACTGCGGGCGTGCTGCACAATCGCCGGAATCAAGCCGTTGCCGTCAAACTGTAGCATGCGCTATTCCCACCTATCCCGTACCCATTGCGGCCATATATCGCCCATTGGCTCAATGCCAGAAGTGCCGCCGCCCCGTAAAGACCATCGCAGCCCCTGCGTTATTCGCCGCGGCAATCACTTCGGCATCGCGCACCGAGCCACCCGGCTGAATGATTGCCGTTGCACCAGCGGCAATCGCCGCCTCAACCCCATCCGCAAACGGGAACAGCGCATCACTCGCCACCGCCGCACCCGCCAGCGACAAGCCTGCTTGCTGCGCCTTCCAGACCGCCAAGCGTGAACTATCCACACGGCTCATCTGGCCCGCCCCAATGCCGAGCGTGCGATCCACCCTGCTATACACAATCGCATTTGATTTGACGTGCTTGACGACCCGCCACGCAAAGCGCAACGCTTGCAGCTCGGCATCATTAGGGGCCCGCTCCGTCACCACCTCATACGGCTCATCATCCAGTGGCCCAATGTCGGCGGCTTGCACAAGTACCCCACCCGGCACACTCTGCAACAGGTGCGACCTAGTGCGGCTGGCCGGCGTGATTGGCTGGCGGGTGCGGATCAGGCGGCGGTTCTTTTTCTGTTGGAGCAGTTCCAGTGCATCCGGCGCAAAGTCGGGAGCCAGAACAATCTCGGAGAAGATCTCATCAATCGCTTGGGCAAGTTCCAGATCGCACGGCCCATTCAATCCGATCACCCCGCCAAATGGCGACTGCGGATCGGTGGCGAGGGCTTTATGCCACGCATCCAGTGCTGTTGCCCCCGTGCCCACCCCACACGGATTGGTATGCTTCAGGATCGCCAGCGTCACGCCTGCCCCAGTGGCCGGCGCGGGGAAATCTTCAAGCAGGCTCAGGGCGGCACTGATGTCCAGCACGTTGGTATAGGACAGTTCCTTGCCGTGCAGGTGTTCAACATAATCGAAGAAGTTGCCGTAGAGGGCGGCGGGTTGGTGCGGGTTCTCACCATAGCGCAGCACCTGTGCCCGCGCCCACGCCAGCGGCAGCACCGCCGGAAACGGATCATCCGTCTCGCGGGTGAGGTAGGTGGCAATCGCCGTATCGTAGGCGGCAGTGTGCGCGAAGGTTTTAGCGGCGAGGCGCAGGCGTAGCTCAGGGGGGATGTGGCCCGCTTCGAGCGCCGCCAGCACAGGCCCGTAGTCGGCTGGATCTACCAACGGTAGAACGTGCGCGAAGTTCTTGGCCGCAGCCCGCAGTAACGCGACCCCGCCAATGTCAATCTGCTCAATCGCATCCGCAAGAGTGACCGTAGGATCGGCAACGGTGCGAGCAAATGGGTACAGATTAACAACGACCAGATCAATCTGCTCAATGGCATGCTCGGCTAGCTGCTGCACATGGCTGTCGCAATCACGGCGGGCGAGGATCCCCGCGTGGATTGCCGGATGCAACGTTTTGACGCGCCCATCCAGAATCTCAGGAAACCCCGTCACATCGGCTACACTCTGCACGGCCAAGCCCGCCCCAGTCAGGAGGCGGTGGGTGTTGCCCGTCGAGACCAGCGTTACACCCAGATCGGCAAGTGCCCGCGCAAACGGTTCTATCTGCTGTTTATCAGACACACTAATTAGGGCCCGCATGCTGTCAGCCTCCCCGCCCCGCTTGCTCCTAGTGCCGCAAAGCGTTCACGCGCTCATTCAGTTGTTGGACGATGGACGGAATTTGGTCAGGGGCAACCAGCGTTTGCAGCGATTGCGTGAGATAGCCAACCGCCTGTACAAACTGTTCGTAGGTGGCGGTTTCGGGATCAAAAATCTTCGCCTGATGAAACGCATCTTGGGTAAGTGCATCGGCTCCAGCCCCAACCGCATTAGCGAGGATATGCTCTAGCTCTGGCAAGAGGCGTTCGGCGGGGGTTGTTTCGCGCTCCTCGATCAACCCGCTCCGTAGCAGCGTGGCAATGATCTCACACGCCCGGAACTCGCCCAAGCCACTGCGCTGGGCAATCTGGCTGACGGTATTCTTACCGTTGACCATCGTCAGCACGCGCCATTCTTCGGCTTCGAGGTTAATCTCGGTTGTGCCCGATGGATTTGGCACAAGGCGCGGGATCATCATCAGCGAGGGCACCTGCTCTTGAATCGTTGCCCATACATCTTGGCGCATAATCCCTTCCATGATGATCACCTCATTGCTGACGGTGATGGTGGGGTGTTCCAACACCACATCATCATAGAAGCGGAAGGGCCCGGAGGAGAAGGTGAAGAAGGTATACACCGCTTCGAGCGGAGCCATGCCTAGCATCTCTGCGCCGATGATCCGCCCATCCCGGAAGTAGAGCCAACCTTCCCTGCGCTGCGTGCCCCGCTCACCTTGCAGGTGAACTGCGCCAGTTTTCTTGCTCAAGTCAACTAGTTGGATAATATCGGTGAGAGGAAACTCTTGCAGATTCCCTTCAAGTGCGCGTGATCTCATAGGCGTTAGAGCTTACTAATAACGAGGCGGCTGATAGATTTCAGGGTATCGAACACGCCTACGCCAGTCGTGGCGATTGCCTCATGGCGCGTCCAGTTCATGCCATTCAGGTACCTGTCCATCACCGCGACAGGGAGCGCGTTGGGCATGTCCCGCTTATTATACTGCAAAACAATAGGGAATTCTTGGAACTTTTTGTTCTGGCGGGTGACATTCATCGCCAACTCTTTGAGGCTCTTGATATTCTCTTCGAGCTTATCTTTCTGCGAGTCGGCTACAAACACCACCCCATCCGAGCCGTTCAGCACTGCCACCCGTGTGCGCTCATACAACACCTGACCGGGCACTGTATAGAGGTGGAAGCGCGTCTGAAAACCGCGTACTTTGCCAAGATCGAGCGGCAAGAAATCGAAGAACAGGGTGCGTTCGGTTTCGGTTGCAATGGAGAGCAGATCACCCTTCACATCCGGGGAAACCGATTCGTGAATATACTGCAAGTTCGTCGTCTTGCCGCACATGCCCGGACCGTAGTACACAATTTTACAGTGGATTTCTCGCGCTGCAACATTGATCAGAGCCATAACTGTTTTACACCTGCTCAGGCAGCTATACTGCCTCAGACTATGCTGCCAACCCCGCTACCGTTAATCCTTAAACAGCAGATCAATCGTATCTTCCATCGAGGTGCGGAACGACGAGCCAAGCACCTCATCCCGGGACTTGTGCTGCTGCCGGACACGCTCCAACACCGCCGCGAGTTCATCAGTGGCTTTCTTGGTCAACACCTTGACCAAGCCGATGTGTGTTCCTTTATTAAAGATAACACATAAAATCCACTGCTCTTCAATCAAGGCGATAAAAATATTCTCGCGCACCCCTTGCTGAAACAGCATCCGAAAGTCTTTCTCGCGGAGCAGCTTGGCAACCTCACGGGAGGAAGCGAACGTCCCCGCAATCAAGGCTCCCAGCGCAGTAATATCCTGACGGATACCATCACCCTGCGAGACAATCACCTGCCCGCTTTTATCGAGCAGCAGGGCATAGTTCCCACCCGTATCTTCTACCAGATGGCTCAAGCATTCTTCAATCTGAGCTGCTTCTTCAGCGGGTACAATCAGGCTCGTCAGTTGTGGATCCATCGTTCGTTACCTACCTTACGGTCTTATGTAGCTAGCAGTCGTTCCCTGCATCTCTCTGTGCATTATAGCATACCTCGTTGCTAAATCGCTTCCAGCGCATCGAGCAATTCATCCCGATGCAAGGCAATCAAAAAGCGCACCTGCCCCAGCTGCTCTTGATCGCTAGTGACAAGCAGCAGCATCGCTTCACGGTTGATCGGCTCGATCACCACAAAGCCCTCGCCATACTCAAGGATCACTTGCAACGTTTGCCCTTTATCTATCTCGCGCCCCAACGATTCGGCCATCGCCAAGCTGTTCGAGGCAACTGCACAGATCGCATCTACATCTATCTCCGCTTGTACCATACTCTCGATCAACAGCCCATCATTGGCGACTACGGCTGCCAATTCGATCCCTTCCAGCACCCCGAAGCGGTGCAGTCGTGCGCCCAGTTCCGTTTCGCCCATGCTATACCCAGTTTCGAGGAACGCACTCGCATCATCGTCATAGGGCGTATATCCTGTATTCATACCCTTCCCTTCGCTTAGCTCCGTGCTGGGAGCAGTTTCAGCCCCAGCTCATTCAACCCCACCGCAGTCCGCTCAGACCTCACGCCCAACTCGCTCTTTCGGCGGGCGACCAGTGCGAATCTTCCGCAGCGATTGCACCGTCGCCGCCAATGCTCGATCCGCCCAACCATAGACTGTGGGCCGGCTTTTGTGCAAATCATCCGCAATCTGGGTCACATTAGCCCGATACTCAGAATCGAACGTAGCAAGGTTGATGCGAGCCGACGCAACAATCTGGCGGACTTCTTCTTCCGTCAAGCCATACTCTTGAATCAGTTTTTGAGCACGTTTACTCGTCAGGTCAAGTTGCATAGGGTTATCCCTATAGGTGGATACCCAGACCAACGGCTTCACTCGTTGAAGTCGCTTCAGAGTGTAAATACTTCTCTCTTTATCATAGGGCATGTTATGGGTTAGATCAAGAGGTTTTGCTAACAACTTTTTCGATTTCGGTCCAGCCGTCCACAGGGCCACCACCAATGTCGCCCCGCTATTTCCGGCAAAATCGTTTCCAATTCGGTTGTACGACTATTTATCGTATGCAGCCTGCTCATAGATACGCATGGTCTCCTCGGCCACCCGCCGCCACGTAAACTGAGCCGCTTGCCGTAGCCCCTGCTGGCGGTAGTGCTGGTGCAATGCGGGCGAGGCAAGCAGGCGCAACAGTGCCCGCGCCCACGCCGCCGGATCGTCTGGGTCGGCGAGCAAAGCGGCATCGCCCACCACTTCGGGCAGGCTGCTGGCGGTGCTGCACACCACTGGCGTGCCACACGCCATCGCTTCAAGCGGCGGCAAGCCGAAGCCTTCGTAGAAACTCGGAAAGGCAAACACGCTCGCTGTCTGGTAGAGCAACGCCCCATCGGCGTGGGGCACGTTGATGCGGTATACTCCAGCCTGCATCCCCAGCGCGGCAATCAGCCCATCCAGATCAGGGAATAGGCGGCTGCTTGCGCCGAGCGGCTTGCCCGCAATCACGAGCGGAACGGGTAGCTGATACTGCTGATGCAGCAGCGCAACAGCCCGAATCAGGGTAGCTACGTTCTTACGCGCATCTAGCCCACCAACATAGTAGATGAAAGGCGGATGGATGCCATAACGGGCGTGCAGCAGCGCGGCGGCGGTAGTGGCATCGGCGGCAGGGTGGTAGCGTTCATCGGCGGCGAGCAACGTTGGTGTAATTTTGGTTAAGGGCAATTTTGCGATTTTGGAAATATCTTGACGACTGTACGCCGAAAATGTGATAACATGATTACTCTGTTGTGCGGCATGGCAAACCAGACGCATGTAGCCGCGTACATGGAGGCTTCCCCGATATTCCGGCAGAATAAGCGGAATAACATCGGGAATTGTGGTCACGATTGGTACGATGCCCTGTAGTGGCGGTGCAAAGTACGGCACATGCAAAAGAACTTGTTCGCCTGCCCGTCTATTTTGGGCAATCAGGTGGGCATACACGGGCACACTGATCTGCTCAAACCAGAGCTTGGCAAGGTTGGCATGCCGCTGATCAAACGGTGTGCGGACAAGCAGCATCTGGATCGGAGCCGGCAAGGGCGGCAACGGCGCACGCACCTGTGCGGCGGGGATCAACACGGTATAGCGATGTTGAGGCGCAACGATGGGGAGCCAGCGCAGCAGGCCATGCAGGTATTGCCCACTGCCGACGGTGGGCTGCGTCCAGAAGCTCCCATTGAATAGAATATGCATCGGTGGTGTTGCCATATGAAAAGAGGAACCTTATTATGTACGAATCATCTGCCGCACCTATTGTAGCACTCTATGGGCGACTGCTCGCACTCAAGCTGTTGCCCCGCACCGGTTGGTTGCAGCGCGGGCAAGCCGCCCCAGAGAGTGTTGCCGAACACACCTTCGGCGTTGCGAGCCTCGCGCTACTGGTCAGTGAGCAGATCCCGGATCTGGATCGCGGCAAGCTCCTCGCGCTCGCCCTAGTGCATGATATGGCGGAGGCCCTGTTCGGCGATCTGCCCATCGGCGCACGCCGCTACTTTGGGGCAGAAGCCAAGCACGAAGCCGAACGCCGCGCGATGCAAGAGCTACTGGCCGGCTTGCCCGATCCAGACTGTGCAACCTACCTTGCGCTGTGGGATGAGTATGCCAGCCGCAACTCCCGCGAAGCCCGCCTGATCAAACAACTGGATCGGCTCGAAATGCTGGTGCAAGCCCTTGCCTACAAACGCGCAGGCAACCAAGCAATGGTTGAGTTCTGGGAAGATATAGACGACGGCTGGAGTGCGGAGTTCCCGCTTGTCGCGGCAATGGCGGCGGAACTCCGCGCCCAGATTATGACGGTGTAGTGCGGCGGGTGGGCCGCCCACGCACCGGCTGACACGTTGGGCACAGGTGCGTGCTGCGTTGCCCCACCACCACCCGCTCAATCGGCGTGCCACAGCGCGGGCAGGGCACGCCTGTGCGCCCGTAGGCATGGAAATGCTCCTGCTGCCCCCCACGCTGCCCGTAGCCCGTGCGATAGTCGCGCAGGGTGCTACCTTTGTTCTCTATCGCCTGTGTCAAGATCCACTGGATCGCGCTGTGCAGGGCGGTGATCTCACTCCGCTTGAGACTATCCGAGTGGCGCAGGGGATGCAGGCGGGCCTGCCACAACGACTCATCTACGTAGATGTTGCCCAAGCCCGCAATGATCGTCTGATCGAGCAGCAACGGCTTCAGGTAGCGATGGTGGCGGGTGAGGAGATCGCGCAAGACAGGCGGCGTGAAGGCCGCACTGAGCGGCTCAATCCCGTGTGCCGCATCGAGCGCGTGCAACCCCGCCGGATCAAGCAGGCGCACCCGCCCAAACTTGCGCGGATCGTGGAAGAACACCCGCCGCCCATCATCCAGCATCAGCACCAGATGCGTATGTTTATCGGCGGGTGTATCGGGCGCATGCACGCTCAGGTTGCCCGACATCCGCAGGTGGATCGCCAGTGTCCAATCGGCATCCAGCGTCGCCACGATCCACTTCGCCCGCCGCCCAATCTGGAGCAGCTGCCGCCCCGGAAGCAGCGCGTGCAGGGCGGCGGGGTTCGGCGTTTCCACCATACGCTCCCAATCCAGCTTCTCAATCGCCACAATGCGCTGGCCGGTGATCTGCGCGGCAAGATCACGCGCCGCCGTCTCAACTTCGGGAAGTTCAGGCATGCTCTACTCGCGCCATTCTTCAGTGCCGTCAGCCCAATGCTCACGTTTCCAGATCGGGGCAATCTCCTTGATCCGATCCATAATATACTCCGCCGCCTCGAATGCGGCGTGGCGATGCGGCGCAGCCACCACCACTAGCACCGCCGTCGCGCCAATCTCTAGCACACCGATCCGGTGATGCACTGCCACACGCCCAATCTCCCAACGTGCTTGGGCCTCGCCTGCGATCTGGCGCAGCACCGGCACCGCCATTGCAGTGTAGGCTTCGTAGCTCAGGCGGGCTGTCGCTCGCCCGCCGAAGTTGTCGCGGGCAACCCCAGCAAATGTCACTACGGCCCCATCGGCGGGGGTCTGCACCAGTGCCACAAGCAATGCCGGATCAAGCGGCTCGGCGGTAATCGCAAACGGCTCCGGCAGCTCGCCACTGCCCCCGCTCACCGGCGGAATAAACGCCACCTCATCGCCATCGTGTAGCTCCGTCGCAGCCGTGCCAAATTCCTGATTGACCGCCAGCAGCACGCGCCCAGTGTAGCCCTGCAAACGGGGATACTCGCTGATGAGCTGCTCCCAGAGCATGCCTAGCGTCGTGCCCGGCTCCAGCGTGCGGGTCTGCTCCGCCTGCCCGACAATCTCGCGGTGATTGGCAAAGAAGCGAATCATAATCTGCATCCGGTGCCCTCCTTTGGGTTCGGCTAACACCTAGCCCCGTAGCTCAGGCGGCCCTTCCCCTGTCGGGCGCATCGCCTCCGCCTCCACCTTGCGCCAGAACTGGCTGAAGCGACGCGGGGCGGCTCCACTCCAACTGACGAGCGGCTGCGGCGTGTGGATTGTCACCCGTGCCGCCTTGCGTAGCTCGGCAAGGTAGCTCTGAAAACGTGGTGCAACCGTCGCAGTAACGTGAACCTCAGTTGCAGCGCGGCTCTGCATAAAGTCCAGCACCTCGCTCACCACGCCCCCACGCCGTAGCTCAAAGTCGCGCCCCTGCAAGGCTTCGCTGGCACTCTCGTAGATAAACAGCAGGCGTTTGAAGCTGAGCTGGGCCCGCTGCAAAAACGGCTCGTCAAAGACAAATACAGCCGGCGCGTGCGGATTGGCCCGAAGCGCGGGATCGTGCGGGCTGAGGCTATCGCCGTGCAGCCACACAATCGCAGGAGGCGTAGGCATACTCACTCATACCTGTTCTAGCGTTATGCTACCAATGGAAGCCCCCGTCAATACAGCCGCGTCAGCCGTTAGAGAATGCGCTTGCCCAATGCCGACAGCACCAGTGCCGCCGCGAGTTGGGCGGTGATGTTGCGCTCATCCAGAATGGGGTTGACCTCGACTACATCGAGGCTGACCAGCTTGGCTGATTGCGCGATCATCTCCATCGCAAGGTGCGCCTCACGATAGGAGATGCCGCCCGGCACGGGCGTACCCACACCGGGGGCTTCGTGGGGGTCTACCACATCCAGATCAAAGCTGACGTGGACGGCATCCGTGCCGCGTGAGACAATCCGCATCGCCTGCTCTATGATCGTGGCGATGCCCTGCCGGTCAATGTCGTGCATGGTGAAGGCGTGAATACCGGCTTCGTGGAGGGCTTCGCGTTCGAGCGGATCAACATCGCGGATGCCGATCAGGGCAATGTGCGCAGGCTGGATGATCGGCACACGCTGGGCAAAGCCGTTCACGCTTGTCAGGTGCGGATGCCCGCGCCCTGTCAAGGCTGCGAGCGGCATGCCGTGAATGTTGCCACTCGGCGAGGTCTCCGCCGTATTGAAGTCAGGGTGCGCGTCAATCCAGAGCAGGCCCAGCGTGCGCCCTTGCGCGGCTCCGGCAACAGCCCCAAGCGCAACGCTGTGATCGCCCCCTAGCACCAGTGGAACCGCTCCCGCCGCGAGGTGAGCCGCAACCGTCTCGGCTACTTCGGCACACACCGCCGCAATCGGCGCAAGGTGGTGCAACACACCCGCGCGGCCCGCCACATCTTGCCCAGCAAGCATCGGGACAGTCTCAGCGAGCGGCACCGCCAGATTGCCATAATCGGTGACGTGATGTCCAAGCCCACGCAGATCGCGCTGCAAGCCTGCATAGCGGATCGCACTCGGGCCCATATCCACGCCGCGTCGCCCCGCCCCTAGATCAAGCGGCACCCCGACAATCGCAATCTCACGCGGCTGAACCATAGCTACTCCACCGGCTGCGTTGGGCTAGGTGCGGCAGATGCAGCAGCGGGCGCACCAAAGCGCACTTCGAGCATGCCATTGCGGAAGGCGGCTTTTTTGGCGGGACGTTCGGCCAGAATCATGGGCAGGATCATATCGCGGCGGAAGTTGCCAATCTCGACAAACAGCTCATCGCCACGCTTGACCAGCGAAACCTTGCCGATCTCGACATGCGGCAATGGCAAGCGCAGGATGTAATCATCACCCTCGTGGATAATCTCCTGTACCTTGCCCCGAAACTGTACCTGCACCGGATCGGTATCCTTGAACAGCGTATTGCCAATCAGCGACAGATCATCCACACCGCGCAAATCACGCGAGTAGTAGGGCGATTCCCAGATCGGCAGCGGGCTGAACGTATCGTACACCATCTGGCGATAGCCCTGCTGCACGCGGGCTAGCTCCTGCATAAACGCGCCCTCGGCTGCTTCAGGCGGGATCACCCGATTCAGCACCACACCGTCAATCGGGTAGCCAAACAGCGACAGGTACGTAGCGGCGCGTTGCGCTTCTTTCAGCACCATGCGCTCCGGATTGACAACCAGCCGATATGACGACACTTCGGGATCGGTGAGGGTTTCGCGCAATACCTCTACACCACGCGTCAGGCGTTGCAGCGTTTCAAACAGATCAACTTCAGGCATCAGCGATTTGACGAGCGGGCGAGCCGCCTTGAGCGTGCCCGGCTCCCAATCGGCAATGCGGGAAGCATACCACTGGAACGTCTCCGGCATGGTCAGCAGGCGCACCGTTTCGCCGGTTGGCGCAGCATCTACAATCACGGCATCGAAGCTGCCACTGCGGGCTTGCCGCCGAATGTGCAACAGGCTGACCACTTCTTCCATGCCGGGGATGATCGAGAGTTCTTCGGCCGCAACATCATCCACCCCCTTGCGGCGCAAGAAGGTAGCGAGATAGTCGCGCAGTTCGCCCCAGTGTTCCCGAATCTCATCGAGGACGTTGATCTCTTGTCCCCAGAGCCGCTCCGTAATCTGGGTCGGGGCTGATCCCAGCGGGACATCGAGGGCATCGGCGAGGCTGTGGGCAACATCGGTGCTGACCACGAGCGTGCGATAGCCGAGTTCGCTAGCACGCACTGCCGTTGCCGCCGAGGTGGTGGTTTTGCCTACGCCACCTTTACCCAGATACAGGATTAGACGCATCGAGCAGGTTCCTTCTCTATGTGTTGCCTTCTGTGCTACAGCAGAGCCAGTGAGGAGCTTCGTTGCAGGTATGACGCTACAGGTATTGTACCTGTTGCATGGAACAGCGTCAACACGGGGGTGGGGCATGCGGTTGCGTGGCGCAATTGGCCCAGACTGCACAAACGAAAAGCCGTGTCTGTGACACGGCTTGCGAAACTTCAGCGGTACGCTTCGATCCGCTCCTTGAGGATCACCCATTTGGCTCATTGCCTCTGCTCCTGCATCGGTTCCTAGCCTCACACCGCCCGCGCATATTTCGTTTTGCAGCGAATGTGCTTGAGTGCCCGCCGATTGCGGTAGGCCGTAATCAGAACCGGACCCTCGTAGCCATTATCCACCACCAGCACCGTACCTTCCAGCCGCTCGAATTGGCGGCGCAGATCCCGCTCTGCGGGCAAATCGCGCCGCGCCAGAAAGACATGCTCAGCTCCACCACTCCAGATCCGGCGGCCGTGCTGCAAGACGAAGGCTATATCGTCTGCCGATAGATTGCGTTGGGCCCCGCGATGGCGAGCGTGATGAGTAACAATTAGTGTATCTAGTGTGTCTGACATTCACTCCCTCCCTACCGTTTTACCGTTGTACGGTTTCATCGTTGCGCTAGCTTTCCAATGTTGGTGCGCCGCGTCTCAATCGCTTTGGCTACCCTCATTATAGCTACGATGGGGACGGCGTGAATGTTTCGGGTTTGCACCCTACCTGAGGCTTAGCTGATACGCTTTTCAGCTTGTCCTGCGGCCCACACCCGCACAAGCCAGTCTGCGCCGCAGGGGGATCATCCGCTCGCTCTCGGTGTCAGGTGGCGGGTGTCAGGTAGCGGGTGTTAGGGCAACGGCAGATACCGTTTGCAACCGTACACGGGGATCGTAGCACGCCCCCCCTAACACCCCATGCCGCGCCCCGCGCATCTACACCGCCAGTGCCAGCGCATCCTCGCGGATCACCCCTTCGGCGATGGCGGCTTCGGCAACGGCGGCGGCGACACGCGGCACCACGTCGCGGTTGAACACACTTGGCACAATGTAATCGGCGGAGACCGCATCAGGCGGGATCGTCGTGGCAATCGCTTTGGCGGCAGCGAGGCGCATCCCCGGCGTAATCTCCCGCGCTTGGGCATCCAACGCACCGCGAAAAATGCCCGGAAAAGCGAGCACATTGTTGATCTGGTTAGGATAATCTGAACGCCCAGTGGCTACCACCCGCGCATACTGGCCCAGCATCTCTGGCGAACCTTCGGGGGTTGGGTTGGCCATTGCAAACACAATCGGCTCAGTGCCCATACTCTGGATCATGGCTGGCGTAAGGATATTCGCCACCGACACCCCGATGAATACATCTGCCCCGCGCATGGCTTTGTCTAGCCCACCGCGCAGATTGTCGCCATTCGTCTGGGATGCAATGTGCTGCTTGATGCTGTTCAGGGTAGGATCGCTGCGGTGGATGATGCCCCTGCTATCACACGCGATGATCTCGCCCACATCGGCATCCAGCAGGCTGTGAATGATTGCCGTGCCCGCCGCGCCCACGCCGTTCACCACCACGCGAATATCCTGCATACGCTTGCCCACCAGAGCGAGCGCATTCCACAGAGCCGCCATTGTCACCACCGCCGTGCCGTGCTGATCGTCGTGCATTACGGGGATGCCTAGCGTGCGCTTCAGATGCTCCTCAATCTCGAAACACTTTGGCGCGGCAATATCTTCAAGGTTGATCCCACCGAAGCCCGCCGCAATCTGCTCAACGGTTTCAATAATCGTCTGCGGATCTTGGCTGCGAATCGCAATCGGGTAGGCATCAATATTGGCAAACTCCTTAAACAGCATCGCTTTGCCTTCCATCACCGGCAGCGAGGCTTCCGCGCCGAGATTGCCCAAGCCCAACACCGCACTCCCATCCGTGACGACGGCCACGCTGTTGCGCTTGATCGTCAGCTCATACACCCGCGCCGGGTCTTCCGCAATCGCCGTGCAAACGCGAGCCACGCCGGGCGTATAAGCCACCGAAAGATCGGCGCGGTTGCGGAGGGGGATGCGCGACTGGATCGCAATCTTGCCGCCTTGATGGGCTTGAAAGACCAGATCAGCCGCATGCAGGACAGTTACGCCATCAAGGGCCGCAATGCTGGCCGCCACTTGGTTGCCGTGTTCCGCGTTTTGTACCATCACGGTAATATCGCGCACCGCCGTCTCGCTGTCGCCCTGCACCAAATCAACGCCGCCGATCTCGCCGTGTGCCGTGTCAATCGCCGTCGTGACTTTGCCGAGCATGCCCGCCTGCTTCACGATCTCGCACCGAATAGTCATGGTATAGCCGCCAGTTGACATGAGTTTGCGTCTCCTTCACCTTCTTGCGTTTCGTTTTGCCGTTACGTTCCGATTAACACACTGAGCAGTGCCAGTATGCCAAAGCCACCAATGATGATGCCCGATCCGCGTTGCACCCACACCAGCCAGTGCGCGTGCAAGCGCGTGCGTACTCCTGCGGTGAGGCTACTAAGCAGCACCCACCACAGGGCGGATCCGATGAATACGCCACAGATCAGGAGCCATCCACCTGTGCCTGTGGCTGTGCCTAGCCCCGCAAAGATCGCCGCAAATGCGAGGATCGTTGCCGGATTGGTGAGGGTCAAGAAAAAGGTCGTGAGATAGGTACGCCCTAAGCCGTACCTGCGTTCTGCCGTCATCGGTGCGCTGGGCGGGGGTGCGGGGGCTGCCCGCAGCGTGCTGATGCCGAGCCAGAGCAGGAACAGCCCGCCCCCAAACTGGAGCCATGCCTGTACCCCGATCAGGGTGCTGGTGACGATGCTCAAGCCCGATACGGCTAGCCCACCATAGAGCGCATCGGCTGTGGCCGCTCCTAGCCCTGCCGCCACACCCGCCCACCAGCCCGCGTGCAGCGTGCGCCGGATGCACAGCAGCCCGATCAGGCCCCACTGGCGCAGCGATACGCCACGCCCCAAGATGATCCCCTGTAGCAGCAGGGCGAGGGTAGCACGTAGGGTAAAGCTGCACCTG